>JAHDGC010000601.1 GCA_020627865.1 Saprospiraceae bacterium
GGGAGGTAAAATGTGTTCGCAAGGGATATGAAGACTATAGGGTCATTCGTGATAGACATGAATTTGAGATGGCAAGACCTGAAAAATAATCGAATGCAGTAACCTTATTTTATAACTTACAATCTTTGATATGAAGTATATTACAACAATATTTACACTTTTGTGTTTTGCTACCATGCCCTATGCTCAACAGGTTCCATTGTTTTCTACGAATAATAATGGCCAGTCGGTTCTGAACCCAGGATTCTTGGGTATCAACAACCAGCTTTATAATATCAAAAGTACTAGAGAAGTGACGGTATCTTTTAGGAAACAATGGGAAGGAATTATAGATGCGCCACTTACAGGAATAGTTGGATATAGCCAACGGTCTAAGAAGCTAAACATGCTGGGAGGCTTTTCATTGATTAAAGATCGCTCTGGACCCACGAGTATTAACGGAGGATACTTCAGGTATGCTTATCAGTTTTATCTGGATAAAGAGCAGGTGATATCCGTCGGGATCAGCATGGGTATGTTTCAGTACAGATATAAAGGAGATGAGACGCTGCTCAGGGATGCAAATGATATTGTCGGACTGGAAAATTCATCTAAAATAATAGCAGACTTTGCGATCGGAGCGTATTACAGTAACCGACGCTACAATGATGATATTTTTTTTGCTGCGCTATCTATTCCCCAATTTGCAACGCCGAAGGTCTCAGAAAAAGAAGGAGAGGAAGATTTTTATGTATACCGCAAGCAACATTTTTTTGGGAATGTCGGGTATTCAAAATATATAGAAAACCTAGGCGGACTTGCGAACGATTCTTACCTTGGTGGGGCATTAGCCGTCAGATATTTACCCCATGCACCTGTACAGGTCACCATTGATGCAAATTTATTGTTAAATGAACTCTTGTGGGTAGGAGGGGGCTATGCTTTCAGTTTTGGAACTGGCCTGTTGAATGCTGACAATATACACTTTGAAGTAGGGTTGGCACTTAATAATCTCCCGATCATGTCCAACCAATTGTTTAGAGTTTCATATGGACTTGAAATATCCATGTTTAGCCTTGGAGGCTTACCGGGGAATACACACGAGATGAATCTTTCGTTTTCTTTTTAAGAAAGATCGAATTACGGAACCTGCCATTTGACATTTATCTACTGCCCAAGAACAGTCTACTTTTACTAGAGCGATTTATACACTACCTGTAACACAGAATATTTCACAAGAAACTTATTGGAAATTATTTTAGCTTCATTGACTTGACCATCAATGAAGGTAGGGATTTTATTTCTTTAACTTAATCAATTGATATGAAAAATAAGACCTATTTAAATTTTATAGTGACTCTTTTTCTTTGTGTTATCGGGTCACTCTTCAATGCAACTTATGCGCAATCTGAAAATGTCTTGGCATTGGAGAAAGAGTTATCCAAAATTAAAACAACACTTTCTACTCATTACGATGTGTCGGGGGTGAGGGGTACAATGCTGTCTGGCAAAGCGGCTGATATTCTGGTGGGTAAAAAAGCCTTGGCTTATATAGCCGATAGCCTCGGACTGAAAGTTGAACAACCAGAGATCAGAACGGTACAGCTTATGCTGCTCGCCGATCAGGGCCTTGTTGATCTGACTAAGATTCCGGAATCTTTCGAGGAAGATCATAATATTTTGGCTTGGCTAAAAGGACAACAGTATACCCTTGAAGACTTTGACGAGATGGCGACTACGCTGGCACTTTGGATGAAAATTGCGACTCGGGAAGTTCCTGAAATTACAACCACAGATATTGAAAATTATCTCAGAGAAAATCCAGGGGTGGGGGTTATACCGCAAAGGATGAAATTTAAAATTACGTATTACAACCCCGGTCCATCAAGTAATGGAACAAGATCTGCATGGCAAGCCGCTATTCCTTCTATTGCTTTGGCGGTCAGAAGTGGAGACGGAGAACAAATGGACGCACCAAATGAATGGGAAAATATAGAGTTGTCCTTACCGCTAGACGGACTAGATCCTAATCTGCGGGATGCCATTTCTGGTAAAAAAGCAGGGGATATTGCAGGGCCAGTGTTATTGGATAGTGAAGCCAGTATGTCTATTGAGATTGTTGAAATTTTAGATGAGTCTAACATTGCTGATACAGGGTTTTTCAACGAATTTATTGCTATGCAAATTGCGTTACATAAAGCAGATCAGAAAGACTTGTTTGAAGAGATTGTCAATACTTACTTGGATAATGCTCCGGCTGATGTGAGGGGATTCTGGAGAAAAATCTTTAAGGGCCTGAAGTATGTAACGGCTGCTGCTGGAGGTGTTATCGGTGGACTTGCAACTGGCTCGTGGGCAGGAGTTACTACAGGAGCACAGATCGGCTGGCAGGTGGGAAAATCTATCAATTCTGTTTATGAAAATTTTGCTGGGCCGCCTTCCAGCCAATCTGTCCAAACTGCCTATCAAAATTATCAAAATAATAGTTATCAGATTCCTCAGAATCCGGGGTGGAATTATGCAAGTACACGGCAAGCTGTACCAGTGAGCTACCAAACTCCTCAGTACTACAACAATCCTTACAGGCCTGTTTCAATGCCCTACATACCGCAGATGCCCCAAGGGTATAATGCTTACCCGCCTCCTCAGAGGAACGGCTACGGACAAGGATATTGGAATTTTCCGGTTCAAGCACCTTATCCGATAATTTATCGTTGATAAGATCAATAATGATTGCTGGCAGCAGCATTCGCTGTTGCTGGCAATTTAAATAATTAGATATGAAATATACGGTTTTTATATTGTTTTTTTATCTGCCATTTCTTTGTGATGCAAACGTATGTACGCTTGTTGAAAAAAGAGGCGATGGGGCTGTTGTTCTTGAAACCACAACTTCATGTAGCCCGGGTACTATTGTACTTTTTGAGGTGAAAAAAAAGCGACTTGAGTTTATGATTGATAAAAAAATTACTGCCAGCAGGTATCTGGCAATATCTCGGAATCCCATTTTCAATTCAATCTTAGACGAACTTCAGCTTGGTGCCCAGAGTGTTTCTTTTGAGCCGGTTCATTGTTTTGAAAATGGAAAGGCATCATCGTTCTGGCTGAATCTTAGGAATCCGACAATCAATAAGAAGCGGGAATCACGGCTGATGCTTATTAATTCTGAAAGTGAGAGGAAATTTGTACTTAAAGGATCAAGCCTGATTTTGTTAGACTTGCATGCCTCGTTGGAGGGGTATTTATGTCTCTTGGAAATTGACACAGCGGATAATATTGTCCATGTTTTATTTCCTTTCTCGAAAGAACACTCAGAGAAACTTCTTAAGATGGGGGTTTCTAATTTGACTTACAGTGAAAACCTGTCACCACAATGGGATACCGAACGACAGCGTCGGCCTAAAATTAAACCTGCTTTTATCGAAATAGGATTAGAAAGCTCGGAAAAGCAGGCAGATGTACACCATTTTGTTGCATTAATTAGTGCTGAACCTAGACCACTTTCTGATTTTCTGCCAGATAATCATCAAGCCATATATCAGGATAAGAATGGAAATAAAATAGCTCCTAATCAAATAGGGCCGGGATATATTGCTCCTGTACAGGGTAAATCAATTCGTGTGCAAAATGTTAATTATATCAGCGCTGGAGACTGGGTCATTGCTAACCTTCCTATCACAATTTTATAAATTCAAGCATATGAAATATTATTTATTGTCAATGATTTTATTGTTCCCATTTTTAGCAAATTGCAATAGTGGGGAACCGTCGAAACGTTTGGTTATACTTATTGGAATATCCAGCTACAAGGATTCTATTATTGCTCAGACTTCTGCTGCAACTGATTTATATGAAATAAAAGATAATTATCAAAGTAAGATGATGGTTGATCAGTTTATTACTCTTGTGGATAAGGAGGCTACCCGTGAAAATATTCTCAATTTATTTAACAATGAATTGGCGAGTATGGATTTGTCTGATACCCATATAGATATTCTCTTTGGGGGGCATGGACATGTTGCTGATGCCATAGAGTATTTCATTCCCTATGATGGAATACTTGACGTTGCAGAATCTTTGTTAGATGTAACAAATGAAATCCTTCCCTTGTTGAATAAAATCGACTTTTCAGTATGTTTGATGATGACTGATATTTGCAGAACCCCAGTTAGAGGAAGTACGAAGTCTCACCCTGTTGTGCCTCCTAGAATAGATAAGAACAAGCGACAATTCTTTTTTATTAGATCTGCTGGGCCAAAACAATTTGCACATGAAATGCCAAGACGATTTGGCGTGTTTTCTTATTTTTTTTCGAAGCTTCTTGTAGATAGAGATTTTCAGATTGAGGCAGATGTTGATGACAGTGGTTATCTTTCTGTCATGGAAGTTCATGCTTTTCTCCAGCGTCATACTCGGAGTTGGGTAGAAACGAATTGGGGAGCAAAAAGTAGGCAAGTTCCGGAGATGTTGATTGCTGAAGGAACTAATGCTTTTTTTATGAAAATTGAAAATCCGAATACAATACAAAACTCTGGGGAGGAGGATACTTATGTCGATAACGACCCTGTTAATGATCCTATAGATGGGGCAACGGTTTTAGGGTATGGCGGAAGGTCTACTAAAGGAGATCATATTGAGATAGCAGAGGCGAATGGTTGTCTGGTAATGTTTGACATTGGTAAATGGTTTACGATGCCTGTCTATAAGCCGTTGGCTTTAATCTTTACAGATAATCAACATTTTTCATGGAGTCAGCGGACAAAGCACGAATTATTTTATAGTGCTGAACTTGTAACACTGGTTGATCCTTCAGGGCTATTTCAGGCAATAGGATATAATATTCATATGCCTTCTAAAAGCCTTGAAAATGAAGTGTTAGATATAAAATATTTCAAGGAAAAAGAACGGGATAAATACTATTTGTTTCTTAAAGAATACTTGCAGAAAGGTACGGTAAATTCTCCGGATATTATCCTGTTGGAGAGAAATGAGTTTCATATCACAAATATACGAATACTGAGAGGCTATAGAAAAGTAGAAACCTTATCGGAAGTGATTTCGGGAATAATTCAGTAAAGTAAATTTATTAAAATGAA
>JAHDGC010000602.1 GCA_020627865.1 Saprospiraceae bacterium
TGGCCTTTCGGCATTAGAGCGATCTCCCCCTCGGGAGGGGGCGGGGGGAGGAATTTTGTAACCAGTACTTAAATCGTGATGAGTCATTTTATTCCTTATTCAGTTTATAATTCCCCAGATATGTCACGCACTCATATCAAATAGTCCTAAACTAATGCTATTTCTTACTTCCACTTCTCTGTTGAGGCGGCACCCCACATCCCCCGATCTTAGCCCAAAAGTCAGCACCTTGCTCCACCTCAAAATCAGCATCCAGATAAATCTCAAAACCAGCATCATAAATAACATTACTCCCCAACTGAATAACATTGTTTGCCCGAATTTGATTACTTGCTTTTTGATGGATGATCGCACCGGAAGGATAATCCGTTGCAATGATTTTATTTTCGGCACAATAATCTGTACAGACTTCAGGAGCACCACCATCTATCCAAGCTTGTAGCAAGGCCAATTCGTTGGCATCAAAAGCACCACCTACTCGGTCATTCATCGAAGGCGCATCAATGGCTTGGCCACAACCTGCATAACCATCAATGGTAATAATGCTCACTAAGACATCTCCGGTAAGCATATTGGGGCCACATTTATTTCCGCCCAAAGCGGCCTTGGTATAAGAAGTCAGGTTTAATCCACCGGCCGTTCCAGCACCATGACAACTCAAGCAACCATTATCGGTAAACAACTTTGAAACATCCACCCATGATAAGGCGCCATCATCGCAAAGGTCAGAATTATCGGGAACATATCCCGCTGGTTGTGTGCAAGATGTTATGAAACTTTCCGGATTGCCAAGGCCATCATTATCCGCATCCACATACCAAGTTAAAGCACCTGGTCCATCACAGATACCGCAAGCATCCACGATGCCATAGCAAGCCGTTTGGTCAATATTAAATTTGACTTCTGCTAAAGAGGCACAGGAGCCTCCGTCATGTGTGGATAAAATTGTAATCAATATTTTTTGTATCGAAACATCGTTGAAGCTAGGCCCAGGAAACCCTTCGTATGAAGAACTTTCATCCGCTTGGGGAAAAACAAAAGTGCCCAGTTCCGTCCAGCTGGTGCCATCGGTAGAATAATCAATGACAACGTCTTTTGCCCCCCAGCCACTTTCTCCAGCTCGATTGGCATTCCAGAAATGGGAACTATCAATATACTGGGCTTCGTGAAATTCATACAAAATCCAGTAGGAGTTTCCTCTTGCTGAATTGGGATTGGGAGCAGTCGTGCAGGATACCCAACTCTCGTTCCAATAGTTGCCATTATCTACACATTGGGCTGACAGCCCAAGGAGGAATAAGTTACAAATTAGTGTGAATGTATATTTTTTCATGATAAATGATTGTTGTGCAATAGTTGAAAATATAGGAGTAGAAATCTATGTTTTGATTCAATAGGCAATACATAAAACGATGTAAAAATGTAATTTCAAAATGAGTTTTTGTTACTTTTTCATTCGAAAAAAAGTAACCAAAATTCTTGTTTGAAAAAACTCCTCCGTCAAACAGTTTTCAAACAAGCCATCTCCACCACGACGTGCCCTCTAACGTAATAAAATGCCGAAAATTTACTTTGGAGAATCACTTTTATATCGTGTATATCACTAGCCCATAAACCCAACTGGGGCACCATCCGGAGCCGGTGTCCAAAAGTTATTAATGTTCGGAAGAATCTGATCCAAATCTGCTGAAGAAGCGCCAAACCATAGTGCCAGCTCAGCAAAATATTCATCGCAGGAGGTCGTCGGGATGATGCGGCCACTTCCAGTATCCAGAGGATTGCCAAGATATAAATCAGGGTATTGCCCAAAAATTTTCTGGCCGTCTACGGCACCACCTATTACAAGGGCATGACCGCCCCAAGCATGGTCAGCACCATCTCCATTGGAGACCAGCTTCCTAGAAAAATCAGACATGGTAAAAGTAGTGACATCATTGTTCACACCCAGCTCATTCATGGCAGCAGAAAAAGAAGCAATGCCAGCATCTAATTGTGTCATTAAATCAGCGTGTTCTACAAGGAAATTGTTATGGGTATCAAACCCTCCGATTTCCACAAAGAAAGTTTGGTTAGAAACGTTCAAAATATCTCTAGCGGCAATCGTTTTGGCGACCATCAACATTTTTTGAGAAAAAGAATCCGCACCAAAAGAAGTCGTGATTGGAGTGCCAGTCGCAATAGCCGAACTGAAAGCTAATGAACTGTTATTCGAGTCGACAACGGTATTGGAATAAGCCGTTTCGAGAATGTTATTGTACGTATGATCGAGCATATTATCCAGCGTCTGGCGTTTCAAGACATTGCGCAAGTCATTTTGATCGTATCCGTTTAACAATACACTTCCTGTTCCCTCTGCACTGATTGCATATTCTTTGATCACATTCCCTCTTTGGAAGACATTGATGCCATCAAGGGAGATATTCATGGAAACATCCTGATTGACGTTGTTGGTATATAGGATGTCTGCCAGTCTGCCAGCCCAGCCCAAGGAGGCAACATCTTGTGGAACGGATGTTTGCCAATGCAATCGCTGGTCTGAATGAGAAAATAAGTTGACGGGGAGATTGTTTTTGGCTTGGAAGTCCGCTAGGGTAGTGGGCTGGACTAGTGCGCCGACATTGGCCACAAAGGCAGCATCGCCACTTTCAAAGAGCGTTTGAATACTGCTTAAGTTTGGATGTAGTCCATAAGATTTTCCATCTGGATTTAGTGGATTTATGGGGAGTAAACTCGACTGTTCTAGGGAAAGATTTGTGCGAGCAGTTGCATATTCTGCATACTCATCCGTTCCTCTGGGAACCAGCATATTATAGCTATCATTACCACCATTTAACATGATACATACGAGGGCTTTGTAATTGTTGGTGCTTCGATTAAAAGGGCGGTTTGCAGCCGCAGCCGCATTTAGTAAACCCATATTGGTGATTCCTGAAAACAAGGTGGTTACGCCAAGGGAGGCGCAGCCCGTAATGGCACGGCCAAGGAATTCGCGGCGGGTATGTTTATGTTTTGACATATGATTGTTTTTATTTTCACCGTTTCATGGTAGAGACGCGATGCATCGCGTCTCTACCATGAAACATCAATTAAGGACATTTTTTATTTTATAATCAAATAATCCGGGGATACCATCATGAAATATAAAATATCATCAATGCCATCTTGGATACTATAGCCGGGAATATTATTAATAGATTCTGTTATGGTGCTGGAGATTAAATTTTTATTAAAATCAGATAGTTGCCCATGACAAATAATTAAATCCAGTCGATCAATCAATGCATCCAACCCTTCTGTATTGTACAATGCAATTTCATCCGTAAAATCTAGAGAAGGTCTATCACTATTTTGATTGAAGGTCAATCGTGGCGCATTATTCGCTACAGCGGTTTTGTTCAGGAAAGGGGCAAGTTTGATGACATTTTCAATGGTGTTCAGGTAATTCATGGAAGTGACCGAGTGCAAAATCTGAAACTCTGGAGAAACCATATCATTCGGGGCCACATGATTGCTTTCTGCAAAAAATGGCGTGAAGAAGTTAAAGACAGAAGGCGATGCCAAATAAGCTTGCTCAACCCTTGGATAAAGCAAGGTGACATCGTCGATCCAAAAATCACCGGAGGGTGTCGCAACATCGAAAGCCAGATAAAGATTGGTGAATCGCTCTATGGGTTGTTTCAATTTGCCCGATTTTGAATCTTCAATCCAAGCGCAATCCCGTGCTTCTGGGTCGGTCAAGATTGCCCGGACAACGGCTTGTAAATCTCCCCGAACACCTTGTCCATTATTATTAAACACGGTTGCAATCCGATTAACGTAAGACGGAGTCGGATTGGATTTTACCAAATGCTGAATTAAACGAATGCTGATAAATGGGCCAACATTGGGATGATAAAATAACACGTCCAAAGCATCCTGAATATCATCCATGCCGGGTTGATTTGCTGGAATCACGGAGCCATCAATCATGGTTTTCGCACTGGTCTCGTGTTCCTCCTGATACATGGCCATCGGAATGGTTGCATCAATGTATTGAGCGGGAGAATTAAAGGTCAGTGGTACGCCAGCTAATTGTGGATAGGTATCCAAGTCCCAGCCACCTGTAGATAGACCAGTAAAAACTTTAGCCAATTCCTGAATGTCTTCAATTGCATAAGTCTGAATAGGATTGCCATCTCCGTCCAGTTTATGTGTACCGTCATTATTTAATTCAAATAAACCAATGGTAAACAACTGCATAACTTCCCGTGCAAAATTTTCATCTGGCAATGTTCCTTGTTGCGGATTCGCTTTTCTGTTTCTAAAATGGCTAAGGTAAGCGCCCATAATCGGGTGCAGGGTGATATTGGAAAGCAAATCTCTAAAATTGCTAAAAGCACCTTGGTATAACAAATCGTAATAACTGGCCAAACCAAAGCTGCGTTGTGAGATGTCTCTATTCCTCATCGAAACCACAAAAATCTGACTCAATGCAAAAGCAACTTTTTGTCGCAAGGCATCCGGGTCTTTTATGACATTTTCATAGAATGCAAAATTCAGGTATTGTGAGATTCTGGTAGAGTCCGGATCAGGATGAACTGCGGCAATTCTGGAAAGCGCATCATAATAAATATCTTGATAGGAACTCAGATAGGAAATCGAAGGCATAGCAAATTGTTCTTCCAGCCAAGCTTCAATTCCAATTTGGGTGACATGCTCGATGTCTTCGTAATTGGCTCCTAAAGTGGCCTGCCCTAAAAATCGGGAAGCCCCTTCGAGGTCAGGGAGTAGGCCTGTTCCATTCAGGGTATGGTTCGATGCATTGGTTCCTTGGTCGGGGCTAGAAGTCACCGTAACCCCGACATCATTTCCTGCTCCAAAATGGTCGGGATAGGTTTGGGCTTGCAGGTAAGAACTAGCCCATAGCATTAGTAGTAGCAATATTGATTTTGAGATCATTTTATTCATTTCAAAAGGCTTTTTATCGTTCAAGTTTTTTAATTTAAAACTTATATACCTTGTAGCATAAATACACTGTAATCTAAATTTGTTTAAATAATTTTTCTCTGCAACCGTTCCAG
>JAHDGC010000603.1 GCA_020627865.1 Saprospiraceae bacterium
TTGGATTATGCTGGAAAGGGATCTCATATTCTATCATGATCTTATCCCCCGACTTCATGTAGAATTGATCAATCAGGTAAGCAATTATTGTTGTGCCACTGATCCGTATCCGTCCAAGGATCCGTTGTATTGAAAGGTGCTTCATAATACGTTCTGAAATATCCCTTTCCAGTATCTGGACAACGCTCCGGGCGACTACCGTAAGCAGTAAAGGTCATGTACCCATCAAGGCTGTCATCGCCATGAGCAATCCCCCTCAAATAGTCAAATGCGGACTCTGGCGGATAATTGGGATTAATTTCTGGGGCATCTACACAGACGCGATAGGAATCCTCATCGTATAAAGTTGCATTGTATTTATCCCCAGCCCAATCATAGCCCCCTGGGCCTGTACCATATGTTCTTATGGTAGGTAAAAATACATGCTCCCTAGTTGCGTCTGGATACTGTTGGTAACAATCAGGGATACCGATTTCCGTACGTGTCCCTGTAGCACTGTCATAATGATACCAAGCCAAGAATTTAGCATTCTCGGAATCCATAATTAGCGGTCGCTCCCGTGATCTTCCAATATCTTCTCGGAGTGTAAAGTCCCAATAATAATCTTGTTCTCGGAGCAAATCTATATCTATTATTTCGTGGGCAGTTCTAACTAATGCTTTATCCCCAGGAAGGAACCTATGAAGATCCTCTGGTGGAATGGTTGCAGGATCTTTGGGTATCGTCAGTTCTGCATCCGCATACCCGTATGTGAGTCTTTGGATTGTATCAAAGTTAGACCTCCATATACAGGGTTCCGAACAACAGTTGGGCCACCAGAAATAGGATTGCCCGCCCTCGCAAGCACGGGTAATTTCACAGCCACCTGGTGAGCAATCGCCACAAACTTCTATGACTTTGTAGGTGTAGGTCAAACTCGAAAGATACCGATTACACCTGCCCAGAAACTCTAAGTCCATATAATATTCATGCGTAGCTGCATTCACATCCCCCGCAGGAATCAAAACCCTCATGGCTATCGTATCTAACTTTGTTCCCCCATTGCCATCTGAGACCACCACAGTGATGGGTTCCGATGTTACCCCCGAAACTGGACTTCCGTTATATGTAGCAGTATTCTCTTCATACCGGATATAATTAAAAAGATCAGCTAAACCATTAGCAGGGCTTCCCACATTTACAGAGAAAATCACCTCGGCATAAACATCTGTTATATTTTGGCAGGGTTGTATATTTTCGTAACCATACTCATAATATAGCCAGTAACCATTGGGTATCGTATTCCATTCTGTGCACGAAGGGACTTGCCAATCAATCACAGTCACTAATGCCCCGTTTGATCTTTGCAAAGTATCATTGGACATCGCGACACTTGTACCGTAGTCATAAGTTATCGGTGTATAATTGGCGAAAGCTTGAAAATCTTGGCCACAGTTTCGTTTTCCGTTGATCTCGAAACCACTCATCGAACAGGACAATCCCGCACAAGTTTCAATCTGCCCACATTCAAAATTTATCGTCTCGTGGATACTAATCTCATTGCCCCCTGGCAGATCATTAAATAATCCGTCTCCATCTTCTGAGGTGATACCACCTGGGCCATCAAAATCGGTTGTGTTGGCTGTAAAATCAAGTACAACAACACCATCTTCTACGGAGAATATACCTGGGGGAAGTGCTACTCCATTGACGATCGGTTCTTGAGGGGCAACATTTCCAGATCCGCAAACATCATACTTTAAAATCACATCTTGCCACAAACCATTTACTGGGTCCGTATTCGAAGAGCGAACCGTTCCTTCATAGATGAGGGGTTGCCCACATACTGTTCCTTCTTGTATGAGATTTACGTCAACTGCCTGCGGGTTTGCTCCAAAATTAGGTGTAAAAATTACAGTTCCCTCCTTAGAAGATATATCCCCACAAATTTGGTCATTACAACCATAAAAGGCCTCGAAAGTAAGAAAGTTTCCATCATCTGTACAGCCCGTTACTTCGTAGCATATTTGTACAGTCAGTCGTTCATCGGAGTCGAACAAGGCATCTCCATTCGCACCCGTATGAGAATTGTTGGGAAAGTACGTTCCATTGATAACAGTAGAGAGCGTTTGTGTTCCCGCATTATAGGCATAATCTGTAGCTGGGACAGTTATTCCGTTGATTGCCATTCTGGTTACCTTATATGCCATGGTATCCAATCCAGAAACTGTGAATTGAAACGCATCCAAAAATGCCCCGATTCCATCTTGAGAAATGGTGATGTTCTGGCACCGGAAGCTATTGGCTAGCGGGATACTAACTTGCTGGGGACTCACTGTTAGGACATTTAACACCGGGACTTTTACCCCTGAATTATAGGCTCCTATCTCCGTGACTGTTCTGGTACATATACCCGAATTTGTGGAACCTGTATAGTCAAAACTCAGGCTTGCATCAAAATTGATCGGGGCTTCAGATCTAAAGTCAATATTACAATCCGCTTTCAGGGCAAAATCAATTATTGTTGATTCCCCTGCTCCCAACTGATCTATTGAAAACACAGGTTTAGAGATATTGGAAAGATTCGCAACTTGCACTACGCTATTACTTGGACTGTTAGGGTCTACAAATACAAAGCCTCCGTAGAACAAACCATTGTCAAAGTCAATCTCTAGTTCAATATCCGTGATGGCACATTCGGCAGGATTATATATCAATAAACTTGCTGTATCTGCTGCCGAACAAAGATTCAATAAATCCACGCGAGGGTATCCAGGTATCCCGTCCAGTGAAGTTAAATCAACAGTCGGGCAAGATGTACAATCGACATTGAAGGAATTATTGTCAACACCAAAAGCACAAATATTAAGGCTTATTGATAATTGAATTATTGTCATTAATACCAGGTAATACCAATGCTTAAACAGGGTAGATGAGATCTCGGAGTTAATCATTAGGTGAAATTATATGTATTGTAAGAGGGGCTAACAACCATATATCAATAAATATTCCTAAGGTAGAAAAGGAAAAGGCGAAAGATGGGGGAAGGTTGTATCATAGAGGGAGACAGATGTACTCTTGCAATACTAGAACCTTACAAGCATCCTGCAAGAATGTGTTGATCCGGGTACGTTACGGTAGGGACAGGGCATGCTCTGTCCCTACCGTAACGTACTATTTACTTAACATAATTAACATTATAATAAAATTTAAAGTGTCCTGAAAAAAGTTGACACAACCCTCGTAAATGTATGAAAATCAGTAAAGAAAGTAAAAAAGCGAAAATCGGGAAAGGTATATTGTCCTTTGAACGGAAAAATAAACTGGGTGTTTTCACTACTCCTTTTCTAACTTCCGTAACCTTCCCTCAATAGCATCCATCTTACCTGCATGCCGTTCATTCAAATCAGAAATCTCCTGTTCCTTCTTTTTTAAATCTGCTTTTAACTCTTTAATCGCCCCTACCAGCACCGGAATCAATTTGTTATAATCCACTGCCTTAATGGAGAAACTACTATCCCCCACTACTTGATTTTCTGTTACAAAATTGGGAAAAATTGTTGCCAGTTCCTGTGCAATCACCCCGTGCTGTATACCCTCGGGCAACTGCAAATTTTGGTAAGCCTCCCGCTTGAAAGTATAGGTCACGGGATTAATTTTATCCAACTGTTCCAAACTGTTTTCCATCGCCTGAATATTTTCTTTTAACTTCCGATCAGAGGGTTGAAGCAATTGACCATACAAACATAAATTACCTTCGATAGCAACATTACTACGGAACAAGGCATTATCATCTATATCAAAATTCGACTCTGCGAGACTACAGTTGCTCGGATCGTCCGCACAGGTTTCTCCCCCATCACAAACACCGTTTCCATTTATATCTTCTTCTCCATTGGTCAAACCATCTCCATCACAATCGCCCGATGGTAGCGCATAGGGGTTCGGATCACATGAATCAAATGGGTCACTTCCACTGGCAACTTCTGTTCCATCATGGATACCATCGCCATCCATGTCTGGATTATCAGCGCAAGTTTCATTAGCATCACAAATCCCGTTTCCATTGGCATCCTCTTCCCTATTTGTCAATCCATCATTATCACAGTCAGCCGAAGGTAGATTGTAAAGCCCCGGCACACAGGGGTCTTCATCATCCGGCTCTTCCAATCCTGTAACACCATCCGAATCCTCATCGACATCAAGGACCGTGATCTGAATAGATTGCTGTGTACAAAGTGCTTCCGTATCACAAACTTGCACTTCAAAATCATACACATTATCCAAATTAACATCTTGTGGGTCTTCGTAGTTCGGTAATAAATTAAAAGTTATTTCTCCTGTTTGGGCTTGAATCGTAAACGCGGCATCATCCATGAATCCAATTATACTATAGGTCAAGGTTCCCGCTGCCTCACTATCTTCATCAATGGCATCTACATCATGGATAATACCTGTAGAATTTTCGGGAATGAACAGTGTATCGTTCGTGGTAATAATCGGGGCTCTATCAGTCCAATCATCATTTTTACAAATCGTCATGGGTGAATTATTTCCAGCAACAATCTCAGCCTTTACACCAATCAATCCTGAAAACAAGAAGGCAAAAACCAGCATCATTTTTTGTTGCGTTAAGCAGGTTTTTGTGCTTACAGTTAAGGTATTAACTCTCATATTTTATGGTTTATAAGATAAAAAATATGGATACACTTAAGGGTAGAGAAAAGGTTATTTGTTGTTATTTTGTAGGAAGCGGAATGGTGTAAGATTTGGAAAAAAATGGCCAAAGACAATGCCATGATTTCGATCTACTGCATAGGCTATAATAAAAAAGGGATCGACAAATCGTGCAAAAATACATTTCCTATACACTATCTTGCGAGCAATGTTGCTAATCATTTAAGGCGTTAGGGTTTTCTTATAAAACCAAAATTTTAATGGTGCCGGTACTACGTACCCTGCTTGCGTTGCACGCTGTATCAGGCAAGCTCTAAAATCACTTTTATAAAAAAGGGAATACATTTGGCTACTCTGTTTCAATTACCGCTGCTTTGCTTTCAAATGCTTCT
>JAHDGC010000604.1 GCA_020627865.1 Saprospiraceae bacterium
TTATAAAGCCATCCAATACTGTATATAAGCTCATATGGTATTTAATATCCTGACTACTTAGAAATGCAAGTGGATTAACTCCAAAAAGTATTACTAGGCACAATCTTGTTGATATAGATAGCTTCATGTACACTACGTTTTGTTTTCGTATTTGGAATGTATAAGTGCTTATTTTGATAGGGTGGAGTGAAAGCGAACTAGAATTCAATTGAACATGAGGCCTTTAAGGTAATAAAAATATTTTATCAAAACAAAGTCGCCGATTTTTTCATGTTTAAAAAAACATGGTGCTTTCATTTTCTTGTAATAGTAATATGATTGTTGTGTTAATTTGATATAATGTCTTTTTGTTATTCAAATAATACTCTTTTAAGGGTATATAACATCTAACATTATTTCCTATCTTATAGGTTATTACTCTAATGATAGATCTATACGTTTAATTTTATAACCTTCAAAATTATTATCATGAGAAAATTTTTTACACCTTGTAGATTGGTGTGGAAAGCTTTGGCTTTGCTCCTCATCAATGTATCTTTATGCAGTACAATTGCTGCAGAAACCAAGGCCGATGATCGTTTATGCATGCCTTGTAATGGAACCCTTACAGGCAATTTTTCAGCAGACATTATAGTTTCCGGAGGAAATTGTATTCTTGACAATGCTACGGTTACTGCTTCTATTGTAGTACGTGATGGTGGCCAATTAACCGTCCAGAATGGGAGTGCCATTTGTGGAAATATTAAATCTAATCGAGGAGGGAGCATTGAACTCAAAGATGACTCAATCGTATTGGGAAATGTGATGGTGAATAATAGTGGTGATATTACCGTTTCCGGAGAAATTGGTAGCCTTCAGGTTTATGCGGGTAGCGGAGCAATTGAGGTGTTAGGGGCGACTATTTACGGGGGCGCTTGTATCAATGGATTTACAGGCGATGTAGTCGTAGCGGATAACAGTATCATTGATGGTGCCATCTATGTATCGGAAGGTGACGGAAATATTATTATCACAGATGCCATGTTAACCTCAGCGGATATTATCGTCTTAGAACAAACAGGGAATGTATTAGTCGATGGCAGTTCTTTCAGCGATATCTATGTAGGAGAACTGGACGGCGATCTTGCATTGTTTAATGTAATGGGAGATAGTGATGCCAGCTTTTATGAAGTTTCTGGCGTGGTATTCTTGGGGCAATCTACCTTTGATGGCGATGTTGAGTTGAAAGAGAATAATATTGTTCTAATTGTAGGGAATGATTTTTCTTTGGAAGATGTCAGCATTTCTAGAAGTCAAGGTCAGGTCGTGATTGAGCAGAATCAAAACCTTGGTTTAGAACTCTCAAAAAATGATGGGATCATAGCGATTGAAAATAATACAAATATAGATCTAAAGATTGATGACAACAATGGAGGTGTCATCATTGCGGGCAACAGTGGAGAAAAGTTGGATTGTAATGACAACAGCCCTTTTTTGAACTGCGTGAATAATGATTTCGACTCCACCGATGGGCAGTGTGCTGATTGTGGTGTGAGGGATCGGGCTTCAACTCCTGTTGATAATGTCAATGATTTGTTGGAGGAAGCCTTGTCGGATAAACGCCTGATGCTAGAGTGCTTCCCGAATCCTTTCACGGACAAAACAACCATCCATTTTGTTTTGCCTGAAGCAACAGACGTTACTGTTTCTGTAATTGACCTGTTAGGAAAGTCAAGCGTCTTGGCATCTGGATACTACGAATCGGGACGGCATGCTCTTCGGCTGGATATTGGACAGCTTATTCATGGTTCCTATATGCTGCGGCTTCAAGCTGGGAACCTATCCAAAATGAAGCGGATTGTGTTGGAGAAAGAGTAAACATGAAATTGACCATCTGCACCTGCTCCACCTAGGCTAGGTGAAGATGGTCAATTTCATGTTTTATAGGCTTAGCAATTAGTGCTTTGTAAATAAAATTCTTGGTAATAATTTTTGTTTATACCGTAGAGACGTGATGCATCGCGTCTCTACGGTATAAACATTGATAACGTCAATTTTTTATTAAAAACTTTATTTACAGAACATTAGTATAAATAATCTGAAATCTGAGCTTTATTAGTCTTGCTTCTGTCTCAAACCAAACAATACTCATTTTTCATATATTTATATCCCTTAAATTTACGCCCCCTCCACTTTTTTTCGTATATTGCCCCTCCCAAGAAATTCAACACACCGTTGAACCGATGGAGAGAGATACAAGATAGGTAAAACTTCAAAACTTAAAATTTTATTGGGTGTTTATGGATTGTGCATTGTTTTGGCAATTGTACATCGTGCGATGTCTTCCCTTTTTTACTTTTGTATATAAGAGGGGAATGATAATTTTTTCCCATTTACGGTTGACAAACATAGAAGGCTTAGAAGTGTATCTTAGCATTAAGAAAGTAATAAACCAGTAATATACCAAAAGGCTTATTAAACAATGAATATGTAAACATGGATTAATGCTAACCATTAATAAATTAAGGCCATTAAGAAAGAAACAACAAGTTGTTTCCTTAATTTTCTTAATGCCTTAATGGTTTAAGAAAAATCACTGTTAATTTAGCCGTTTAGTATAAATAAACTCCTGCTCAAGATTCCGGTAGCAGTACTATACTCGCTGCTGGAATAGCTAGAACTATATAAATTTCCATAACCAAGCAAGCTGTAGCTTTCTTGAGCATACACACTTGCACAAAACCTAAGTATTCTAATGCAAAAATTACTTACGCTTCTGCTGTTCCTGTTCTCGGGAACACTGCTGATGGCGCAACCGGGATTAACCAATCCTGAACCCATCGCAAAATTTCTCAACAATAATTTGCCGACAACGACCCCAGGCCCGACAGGGGCACCAGCCTTGCTTTCCCAAACGGGGGCTTTTGCTAATCTGGCCACGATGGAACCCGCGTCCGGTGTCATTCCCTACGACATGATCGAGCCATTCTGGTCGGATGGTGCCGCCAAGTTTCGGTGGATGGCCATCCCCAATGATGGTTCCCACGATACGGCTGCGGAACAGATCGGCTTTTCTCCAGATGGCAACTGGACTTTCCCTAGAGGTGCCGTGTTGATTAAACATTTTGAACTCGGTGGCAAACGACTTGAAACCCGCTTCGAAGTGCTGGGCGACGACGATGTTTATTATTACTTGACTTACAAATGGAATGCTGCGCAAACTGATGCAGACTTACTGGTCGGTTCACTAGACGAAACTGTTTTGGTGAACGGCAACCCGCAAGTTTGGCATTATCCCAGCCGTTCGGAATGCCAATCTTGTCACCTTCCTGAGGCAGGGCATGTCCTCGGTACAAAGACTCGTTACCTAAATAAAAACATTACGTACCCGAATACAGGCCTTGATGCCAACCAATTGGTAACATTAAGTGCGCTTGGCATTATTACAGAAAATATTACAGACTTAAATGCTGCTAATTACATGGCTGTTGCCGCAAAGGATGACCCGAATGCCAGCCTCGAATATCGGGCACGTTCCTACATTGATGTGAACTGTTCTTATTGTCATCAGCCCGGAACTATTAATGGTGGACAATTTGATGCGCGGATTACGACACCCTTGGCCGACCAGAATCTCCTCTATGGGCCGGTGATTTATGATGAGGGCCTAGTGGATCCTAAAGTCATTATTCCGCAAGACGTTCCGCGTTCTATGGCGCATTTTCGGATGAATTCTTTGGAGAATGGAATTACCATGCCGCCTTTGGGCAAGAATGTTATCGACGCCGCTGGGGTGCAACTCATCGAGGATTGGATCAATAGCTTAACACCGGCTACTAATTTCCCACCCGTTGCTTCTTTCTTGGCTACGCCGGTTTTCGGGACAGCTCCCTTGGTGGTTTCTTTCGATGCTTCTGCTTCCAATGATCCAGATAATGATCCCATTACTTATGCTTGGGATTTTGGTGATGGCAACATTGCTTCAGGCATAACACCGGTGAATACGTATAATACACCGGGTTCCTATTTGGTAACGCTTACCATTTCGGATGGAACATTTACGGATATTAGTTCAACAACCATTACGGTTAATAATAGTAATCCGGGCAGTAATACCGTGAGCTTTACGGATGCAACTGGCCTGATTACGGGAAGTCATTATAGTGGAGTGGCGATCGCAGTTTCGGATATGAATGCAGATGGCCTGGACGATATTATCCGCTTTAATCAGGCTAAAGAGTTGAATATACAATACCAGAATGGTCCCGGACAAATGTTTACCTATGATAATGTCGGGCAAGTGAGTGGCAATAATCAGTGGGGAGTTTGTGTTGCCGATTTTGACCACAACGGATACAACGATGTTTTTTCTGGCGGTGCTTATGATAATCTTAAGATTACTAAAAATAATAACCTGAACTACCAGACCAGCACATTGGGCAATTCCAATATTTTCCTGCAAGGCTGTAATTTTGCAGATATTGATAATGATGGTTGGGCTGATGTTTTTGCCTGCCATGATGATGCAGAATCAAGGGCTTATGGTAATGATCAAAATGGAAACCTTATTTATGATGAGTTCCTGATCAGTACGGAAACGAATCCGGTTAGTGATAATTCAGGGAACTACGCCAGTATGTGGACGGACTATGATAACGATGGGGATATTGATCTTTACATTTCTAAATGTCGTTTAGGGGTGAATGATCCTACTGATCCGCGCCGGATCAATATGCTTTGGCAAAATGATGGTAACAATAATTACACGGAAGTGGCTGCGCAAGCAAATTTGAAAATCACTGCACAATCTTGGCTTTCAGATTTTGGGGATATTGACAATGATGGGGATTTGGATTGTATCGTAATTAACCATTATGATCCTTCTAATTTGATGTTGAACAATGGAGATGGTACCTTTACGGACGTCACGGCAACTAGTGGTTTCAATAATGTTTTAGATGGTAATGAAGGCTTGGGTATTCAGGCTTTATTCCGAGATTTCAACAATGATGGATATATTGATATTATCTACACCGGTGCTTCGCATTTTGTGTTTTACAA
>JAHDGC010000605.1 GCA_020627865.1 Saprospiraceae bacterium
TGAGTTCTGCCTCATGCCAGCCGGTACGGAGAATCGTGATATTTACGGTATCGGTAATGGCAGAATTGGCCGGAATGGAGAGGGTACCGACGGGTTTTACTTGCCCCTCATTCCGCAAGGTCAAGCGGATATTCTCAGCCGCCTCGTCCGAGTGGTTTTTCACCCGGATCACCAAGCTATTCGTTTGGTTGATCATCTGCACTGGAGAATCAAACCATGCAGAATCTATACTGATGTTTTTTTCTTGGACAGATTGTAGCGGCACCAGATTCAATTCCAGTGTAGAATCCCGAAAACCATCAATATCGGTGATGCTTCTTTGGAAATCTGAAACCACATAAACCGCTTTGGCTTCAGAATCGCTGGCATTCAAGGCCTGTTGCTGACGGTGTAACACCTTGGAAAGCTCCCGAACAGCAGGGGAAACTTTGATTTCATCGACTAAACTCAGGGCATCTTCTTTAGAAACCAATCTTTGGTGTCGCCCTTCAAAATCATGGGTCAACACTTGGAAGCGGTCTTCTACAGAATACGCACTGATGATTTCGCGGCTCCGTTGTTTGGCTTTTTCCAACAAGGGCACATCCTGACTCAACGAACTCATACTAAAGGAGTTGTCCACAAATACGCTGACGGCTTTTTCGCCTTTCTTAACGGTAACATCCTGCGGTAAGAAGGGTTGCGCAAAGCCCAAAACAAGTGCGGCCAAGGCCAACAAACGGGATAGCAGCACCAGAAAGTTACGCAGTTTACGCCGCGCACTGGTTTCTTCCTTGATTTCTTTGAGGAAACGGACATTGGTAAAGTAGACCTTCTTGAACCTTCTGAAGTAAAAGAGGTGGAGGATTACCGGAATTGCGAGGGCAAGCAAGGCCCACAGAAAATTTTGATATAGAAATTCCATAGATGTGCAAATATAAGGTTCTGACGGTCAATAATCAAGTATTCAGATATTTGTAATGTATTTTGTGGTGGAAATGGGGTGTTTTGGTTAGAAACCAGTATAATATACGGGATTGTGGGGTAAAAGATTTTGTATCATCCTATATTTTACAACCTTACCAAGTTAAGGCTTCTGGGAATGCTTGGAATAGGCTTTTCCAGAAAATTGCTGATATAATTTTGAAAGAAAACCCTATTCTGATAAGCTAAACCTTAAAATACAGCTTCAAGTCCCCCCAATTTTAGGTTCAAACAGGAGCATTTCGGCTTGAAACCACACCACTGAGAGGCCAAACCCCACCGTTCTAGCTCGCATCCAAACCATTTAAGACATGAACCCCACCACTCTAGCTGAGTTTCAACCCGTTTAACACTCCGCTTTATTTTTTCATTCATAAGTGATGCCACTTGATTATTTGGGAAAACGGCATGACTATAATTATCTGATTTTCAGCATATTACGGCCTGCCTCGCAAGGCACGCAGACAAGGACTAATCACTATTCAACTAATTACCAGTCACTACCTACTTCCATCCACAAAAATAATCCTCAGGATATTCCGAAGCTTTATAATTCACAGGCAGCGCTCTTTTATCTATTTTCGATTGTGCCTCCAAGTTTAATAGGTTATACTCAAATCTTCTAGAATCCAATGCCCCCATTTCCCATATTTCACTATATTTTCCTTTATCTTCCCACTTATTCCATAAACCATACAATTGAGGTTTCCCCTCCTTCCAGTCCAACCTTCTGTCGATCAATTGTGCAATAGCTCTTTTTCTACACAAACACTCTTCTTGTGCTCCTGTCAATATTTCGATAATTTCTTTATTCATTTCTTCACTATACATTGAGGCATGTAAAAAAAATACCGATAACTTCCATCCCATGAAACCATCTTGTTTTTGGCTAGGATAACCATATTCTGCGACCATCTTCTTTACCGCTAACCAGTTCATCGAGTCTATTTCCATCACTATACTATCTGATAAAATCTTTCCCAAATTTCTTCTTATGGACTGATCTACTCCTGATAAATACTCGATTCGGAGCCTGTATTCCAGATTCAAATTTGATTGATATTTTTTACGGTAATTATCCATATTATTTAATATCCTTTTCCAATACTCGCTTTCCCTAAATTTTTCCAGCACTGCGTTCCCTTTTAAATAATCAAGATCATACCCCATTGATAGGGCTTTCGCCAATGCTTTCTCTCCCCTATCATAATTTCCTGCCTGTATATTTTTCACCCCCAATTGTCTATAATCCCAATTATGCCAGTCTAACTCCTCTTTATATTGCAATGCTTGCTCAAATACTTCTAATGACTTTTCGTAATCACCAATTGACGAATAGTAATCTGATAAGTTCTCCAATCTTTCATAACAATCACAATTCGTTTGCGCTTTAATTTCAAGACTTGAAAACAATAACAATATTAATACATACAATCCTTTATTCATCTCTATTATTTTTTTCATTAATTTTGATATACATCTGTCTACTTTATTTCGGTGTCAAAATAAAGCTTTTCGCTTGTAAAACCATAATAGAGCAATTTTTATTTTTATAAAACATACAAATTATCAAAAAACTAAACACCTTTTACCTATATTAGCAGCCCATTTCCACTCACCTTAATACATTACTAAAATGGATCGTTCTGTTTTAAACACACTACTTTTTTCACTCTTCACCTTGGGGCTTTATGCCCAACCTAACATTAATATCAACAACATCGAAATCGTCCGAGATGAATTTGGCGTTCCCCACATTTTCTCGGAGACGGATGCCGAAGCGGTTTATGGGATAGCTTGGGCACAATGCGAGGATAATTTCGGGATCATGCAGGAGAACTTTGCGACCTTGCGTGGCCGAAGCGGATTGCTCAAGGGGAAAGATGGTGCTGTTATGGATTTTATTGTCCAGCTTTTTGAACTGGATAAATTTGTAGAACGCCGCTACGAGCAAGATATCACACCCGAAATTGAAGTACTACTGGACGCTTATATTGCAGGGCTAAACAGTTACGCCAAACATCACCCCGATGAAGTAGTCATGAAAAATCTTTTTCCAGCTTCAAGGCAGGACATCCTCAAAATGTATACTTTTAGTTTTATCATAATGAACTTATCCATTGCCGATGTTGCCAAAGTTGCCGGAGGAAAACTTGATCTTTATCGTACACATGGTGATTACAGAAGTGCTGGTTCCAATGCGATGGCTTACAGCCCGAACATTACCGAAGATGGCAAAACGTATCTCGTTGGGAACCCACATCTGCCTACAGAAGGCCCAATCAATTTCTGGGAACTCAGTGTACATTCCAAAGAAGGTCTTGACTTTTTTGGCGCAACTTTTTCTGGTGGCGGTGTAACCCCTTTTATTGGATCAAATCGCTACTTGGGTTGGACGCACACCACCAATTATGACGACTACGGTGATGTATTCCAACTTCACATGCATCCAACAAAGAAGGGCTATTACAAATACGATAACGAATGGTTAAAACTCGAAAAAAGAACAGCCAAACTCAAGGTGAAAGTTGGCCCGATAGTAATTCCCGTAAGGAAAAGATTTTACGTCAGTAAATATGGGCCGACCCTCAAAAATAAAAAGGGTTATTTCTCTTTTAGGAACAATGCCTTCTTCAATGTCAAACAAATAGAACAATGGTACAAAATGGCCAAAGCCACAAACTATCAAGAATTCTGGAAAGCGATGGAGGTGCAGGGTATCCCGACACAAACCATCACCTATGCGGATCATGAAAGTAATATCATGCATATCAATTATGCATTGATGCCCGTGCGGGATGATAAATTTGAGTGGAGAAAGATTGTTCCCGGCAATACGAAAGCAACTTGTTGGAGTTATGACAAGATTACCCCCGTTGAGGAGTTGGTTTATGTAAAAAATCCAGCTTCTGGTTATTTATATAATTGCAACAATACCCCATTGGATTGTACTGGCCCAGATGAAAATCCGAAGTTACAGGACTATCCTAAAAGTTTCGGCATTTTGAGTACGAATACTTCTAGGGCAAAACGGTTTAAGGAATTGATGAGTGAGCATAAAAAAGTAAGCTTCGAAGATATAAAAGCCATCCGCGATGACCATTCCTTACCAGAAGATTTGAACTTCCGTCAAGTGATGAACCTCAGTGATATTTTTGAAGTTGCCGAAAAGTATGACGACCTATCTAATGTAAGTAAATTGTTAAAAAGTTGGGATAGAAACTTTGATGTCAAGAGCAAAAAAGCAACTTTGATGGCACTGGCAGGCATGTACATCGAAGAATATCTTTTTGACAACTTGGCGCTTTATGAAAATTATATTCCTGAAGAGAAATTCGCCGAAGCCCTCCGGTTTGCTAAAAAGTTCTTACTTAAAAATTATGGGACACTTGAGGTGGAGTTAGGAACGGTGCAGAAAATGGTTCGGGGAAAGAAAGAGCTGCCGATGTATGGCGGGATAGAAACGTTGGCGAATTGCCACAGCGTCCGGCATGGCAAGGGTAAGATTAAGATCAAGCATGGAGATACGTATATCATGTATGCTTGCTATGGGAAGGATGGACTGGAGTCTATGAAGACGGTTAATTTGTTCGGGAGTAGTTCTAAGCCGGAGAGTCCGCATTATACGAGCCAGATGGAGATGTATGTGAAGAAGGAGGTGAAGGAGGTGGAATTGGATTTGGGGAAGATTCGGGAGAAGGGGGTTAGGGCTTATAGTCCGAAGTAGATTGTTTGAACTATGATTAAGTTAATTGACCAAGGTAATTAGAAAAAATTTAGTTTTTCTCAATAATTTCTTTAGTAGCTTTATAACAAACTTTTTACAACCAATTTAAAGGCCTAATCCTCAGCAGAATTTCCAGCGTTAAATGCAGCCATAATATCTGCAGCGCCCGATACCATACCGACAGGATTGATGACTGCGGCTGCCATCATTTTAAATACCCCTTTTGTCAGTCCATCTGTTTTGAAACTGTATTTTTTATTGGATAGCTTATCTTTTTGGATTTTCATAGTTTGCCTTAATTAAACATTTCAAAAGGAACAAATATATTTATTATCAAAATTAAA
>JAHDGC010000606.1 GCA_020627865.1 Saprospiraceae bacterium
TGCATTTGACTGCAATATTAATAGAATTAATGGAAGTCCAAAGCATAGAATATCTTAAAGTTTTCTTTTAAAGGGTTTATTTGTATAACTTTAGCGTTATCTGGTTGGAACAAATGTCAGAGTATTTACCACATTCGTTTTTAGTTTAGAATAGCTTGAAAACTAATATTTATCTAAATTCGTAAAACTAAACTTATGTTCAAACGTATTTTTATGAAGGTAGGACTTTTTATTATAGGAATTTTTTTAGTTTTGCCATCTTTTTCACAGGTGAAGAAAATAAAATTAAAAAACATGCAAAAAATCGTTACGGTTCCTCCCGTTTGCAAAAAGCAGAAGAAAGAACTTTCTATTCATGGTGATACCCGAATAGATGACTATTATTGGTTGAATGAAAGAGAAAATCCAGAGGTAATCAAATATTTGGAAGATGAAAATAAATATGCCTCCGTAATTTTGGATCATACTAAAACCTTTCAGGGAAATCTTTATAGAGAAATCGTAGGAAGAATCAAGCAAACCGATCAATCTGTTCCATATAAAGACAATGGTTACTTCTATATGACCCGTTATGAAGAGGGAAAAGAATATCCGGTCTATTCCAGGAAAAAAGATAATCTGGATGCTCCTGAAGAAATTATGCTTGATGTTAATGTATTGGCAGAACCTTTTGAATTTTATCGTATTGCAGGAAGATCAGTTAGCCCAGATAATAAAATCTTATGCTATGGCCAAGATACCTTGAGCCGTAGAATCTATACGTTAAGGTTTAAAAATTTGGAAACAGGGGAATTATATCCGGATAAAATTGAGAATACTACAGGTAATGCGACTTGGGCCAACGACAATAAAACGGTTTTCTATACCCGAAAAGACGAGACCCTAAGAGCATATAAAATTTTTCGGCATGAACTGGGTACACCTATTGAGAATGATGTGGAAGTTTATCATGAGGGAGATGAGACGTTTAGCTGTTATGTTTTTAAATCAAAATCCAAGAAATACATCACCATTGCTTCTTTCCAAACCCTTTCTTCCGAGTATCGCTTCCTGAATGCAGATGACCCGACAGGGACGTTCGAGGTTTTTCAGCCAAGGGAGAGAAACCATGAGTATGATGTAGCACATTTTGAAGATCGTTTTTACATCCGGACGAATATGGGGGCGAAAAATTTCCGCCTGATGGTGGCCAAGGAAGGTCAAACTGGGAAAGAGCACTGGACAGAAGTCATTCCCAATAGGGACGATGTGTTGTTAGAGGGACTCGACGTTTTTAAAAATTATCTAGTCCTGACAGAGCGCATAAATGGCATTAAGGAACTTCGTATTCGCCCTTGGAATGGTGATCCGGAACATTATATCGCGTTCGAGGAAGATGCACATTTGGTATCGTCTTCTACCAACCGCGATTTTGATACAGAAGTATTGCGCTTCGGATATTCTTCCATGACCACACCGTATTCTACCTTTGACTATAATATGCGCACAAAAGAGCGCAGCTTGCTCAAAGAGCAGGAAGTTGTGGGCGATTTTGATAAAGACAATTATACTTCTGAAAGGCATTTGGTCACGGTTCGAGATGGAGCCAAGGTACCTATTTCCGTTGTTTACCGCAAGGGGATTAAAAAAGATGGCAACAATCCGCTTTTACTCTATGGGTATGGTTCTTACGGCAATAGCCTAGATCCTTACTTTAGTTCCGTTCGGTTGAGCTTGCTTGACAGGGGATTTGTTTACGTTATCGCCCACATTCGGGGTGGGGAAGAAATGGGACGACACTGGTATGAGGATGGAAAATTATTAAAAAAGAAAAACACCTTCTATGATTTTATTGATTGTGCGGAGTTTGTGATTCAGGAAAAGTATACCAATAAAGAAAAGCTGTTCGCAATGGGTGGTAGTGCCGGAGGCTTGTTGATGGGCGCCGTGGTTAATATGCGTCCCGATCTTTGGAAAGGTGTTGTTGCTGCTGTTCCTTTTGTGGATGTCGTAACGACTATGCTGGACGAATCCATTCCATTAACAACAGGTGAATTTGATGAATGGGGCAACCCCAAGGATGAAAAATATTATCATTATATCAAATCCTATTCGCCCTACGATCAGGTAGAAAAAAAGTCTTATCCTAACATGTTGGTTACAACAGGTCTACATGATTCCCAGGTGCAATATTGGGAGCCTGCAAAATGGGTGGCCAAGCTGAGGGAAATGAAAACAGATGAGAACATCTTGTTGCTGCATACGAATATGGGGGCTGGGCATGGTGGTGCTTCTGGCCGTTTTGCCCGCTTCAAGGAAACAGCGATGGAATATGCTTTTTTGCTGGATTTGTCTGGGATTCAGAAATGATAAAAAAATCGTAGACAGTTGGTAGGGACAAGGCATGCCTTGTCCCTACCAACTGTCCTAATTTTTATTGGTTTAAGCTCCAATCATACTCCAAATACTCCACTTTTGCATTACTATTCGCCTTATTATTAGCATACTTGTTCAAATAACTTACAATATCCCCGAAATCAACAGCATACCACTCGAAAATTTTAGAAATCCGGACCCGCTTTTTATCCACCTCATTATACTGCGGATTGTTGATAAAGGACTTAGCCTGTTTTTCAAAATTCCTTTCTAAATTGGCTGCCGTCCAAGCACGGTTCAACAATGGTGGGCAGGATTTTGCCGCACAGTTAACTGCAAAGTGGATACGAGCATCTTTATATTGCGGTCTTAAAATATCATTTTCAATATTGTTAAGCGAATAGGCCTTACCGCCAAGCTTGACCCATTTCCGATCCCAAGGTTTTCCGCCATCCAAATCCATAATACTCTTAACCGGATAATTATCCACAATCAACTTAACGGTTGCGGCATTATAAGCATTGATCCAGTAAGCCATTTTTTTTGCCTTTGGCCAACTATCCTGTATCGGTAATTTATCTAACATTTCGAGGTAGGCATCCAGCTTATTTTTATCGGCTTTAAATCCGGCATAATTCACCTTACCGGATGCACTAACATGTTTCCTGAGCAACTGATCCCAAGTGTCGTGGCTCAGTTGTGGTTTATCTGCCGGTTTGTTTTCGGGTTTATCCTGAATAGTTGGTTTCTGCTCAGGCTTAACGGGGACTTCTGTCTTCACAACTTTCACCACTTCTTCTACCTTCTTTACTACCGGTGTCTGCGCAGGAGCAGTATGCACCGTACCTGTAGTGCTGCTGTTACCAACAGTTTTGGTAGGCGGTTTTACACTAGGATTAATAGTGACGGGAATAGCTGCTGCCGTTTTGCCCTGTTCTTTATTCATCGTAATTTTTGTATCTGGTATATTTTCTTTTACAACTTGCCTTGAGGGCTTGAGCGCAGTTTTCGCCGTTTGTGGACTTTCACTCAGATTTGTTTCTTGGGTTTTTGATGCTGTAGCCTTTGAGCTTGGGTTGGTAACCGTTTTTGTTGGAGATTGGGGAGTCTCTTGTACCATTTTGGATTCAGGCGTTTTCCTTTCTGCGAAACTTTTCGTTTGTGTAGCTTGGGCTGCTTGGGTATTAGTTTGCTCTGAATTACAAGCAAGAAACATAGTTATCGTGAATAAGGCAGACCAAAAAAGTAGATTTTTCATAAAAAATAGGTTTGTAGATTTTAAGAGCATATTGGGAAATTGATCTTTAGAGCGAAAATAGTCAATTATTAAATTCCCAATATGCTCTCTAAGTATGTTTACTGCAATAATAACCCAATTTAAAAACATAAGTTGCTGTGAAGACAAGCATATGTTTTTGGCCGGACAATTTTAACGGAAGTTTAAATGTTTTGTAAGTACAAATCAAAAAACCGAATATAGCCCCGAATATTGTTGTTTTTGCATGATCGTTACTTTTGCTAAACTTGTTTAATTTAGTAGTTTTACGTTTCTGTTATTTGATTCGTATATTTGCGGTTTTATGCTTCTTTTGAAGAATTATGCTAGCATACCCGTAGAAGGAATTCCACAGGAAATGCTTGATCAGAACGAGTTCCGTAGGAACGGCATGCCTTTGCCAGAAATGTCAATTTCTGGAACAATTGAAGAAAAAATTGTTATTAAAATTTTTTGACAAAACATTAGTGTCACAATACCATATATGTCAGTAAAAATCCAGGGTTTAACGAAAGTTTACGGAACCCAGAAGGCAGTTAATAAAATCAATTTTGAAGCCAAAAAAGGGGAAGTGTTGGGATTTCTCGGCCCTAATGGGGCAGGGAAAACTACAACGATGAAGATCATCACCTGTTTTATTCCCCAAACCGAAGGGAAAGCCGAAGTTTGTGGATTTGATACCACAACCCATTCTATTGACGTCCGGAAGCAAATTGGCTATCTACCAGAGCATAACCCGCTATACAAGGACATGTATGTGCGGGAATACCTCAATTTTGTTGGCGGATTGCACAAACTGAAAAACCGCAAGACCCGCATTGACGAGATGATAGAAATGACGGGGCTTACACGGGAGCAGAAAAAGCCCATCGGCGCGCTGTCTAAAGGGTATCGCCAGCGGGTTGGGTTAGCCCAAGCCATGTTGCATGATCCGGAAGTCCTTATTCTAGATGAACCCACTTCCGGGCTTGACCCGAACCAGCTAGTAGAAATCCGGGGGTTGATTAAAAATTTAGGAAAAGAAAAAACAGTCATTTTTTCTACCCACATCATGCAAGAAGTTCAGGCACTTTGCGACAGGGTTTTGATTATTGACAAAGGTCGGCTGGTCGCGGATGATCCCATTGAAAAAATCCAATTGCGGGTGAATAAAGAAACCGTTGTCCAAGTCGAATTTTTGGAAAATTGTACCGCCGCGCAATTAGAACATATTGCCGGAGTCAAACGGGTGGAGTCGGTCTCCAAAAGAAAATGGAAGCTGGTGGCGGATTTGGAGCAAGATGTCCGACCCGATGTATTTGCCTTTGCCGTCAAGAATGGATTGACCATGATCGGGATGGAAAAAGAAGTTTCTTCGGTGGAGGATGTTTTCCAACAGTTGACGGGTCAGTAG
>JAHDGC010000607.1:0-222 GCA_020627865.1 Saprospiraceae bacterium
GGTGATTTCCCGTATAGGATATAAAGAAGTGAAGAGAGTGGTTGAGGCCATGCCGGGGAGAAGCCGACGTCGATTAGATGTTTCTATGGTGCCGGAAGATTCCGAAATTGAAGTCATTGTAACGGAAAGTAAAATTGAAGAGGCGGGCATGATCCGTGAAGATGTAAAGGCTTTGAAATTGTTGCCCACAACAACCGGAAATTTTGAAAGTGTCTTGCCGGC
>JAHDGC010000607.1:232-2876 GCA_020627865.1 Saprospiraceae bacterium
AACAGGTGGAGAGTTGAGTTCCCAATATAATGTTAGGGGAGGGAATTATGATGAGAACCTGGTTTATGTCAATGACTTTGAAATATACCGTCCACAACTGATTCGGGCTGGGCAGCAGGAAGGCTTGACCTTTCCTAACATAGATTTAATCCGGGACTTGTCTTTTTCTTCTGGTGGATTTGAAGCGCGCTATGGAGATAAATTGTCTTCGGTGTTGGATGTTAAATACAAACGGCCGGATAGTACAAGGGCATCGGTGAGCATGAGTTTTTTAGGTGCTTCTGCACATATCGAAGGCAGTTTGAATGCCGATACCGTTGGTTATCGAAAGTTTCGTTACTTGATTGGTGCTCGTTATAAAACGACCCGTTACCTTTTGGGGTCTTTGGATGTGCGTGGAGAGTATACCCCAAATTTTGCGGATCTTCAGGGATATTTTACCTATGATCTTTCCAAAGATTGGCAAATTGGATTAATTGGAAACTATAATCGGAGCGAATATCAGTTTATTCCAACAGAAAGAAATACAGGGCTTGGATTGATTGACTTTGCCCTGAATCTGAATACGCTTTTTGAAGGTCAAGAAGTTGATGATTTTACGACATATATGTCAGGCGTTTCCCTGACTTTTTTACCGGAAAGAAGTTACAATCCGCTTTACCTTAAATTATTGGCTTCTACTTTTCAATCCGATGAAAATGAACGCTTCGATATTATCGGGCATTATTTGTTGGGGCAAGTAGAGTCTGATCTTGGTGCAGATGATTTCGGAGAGGTTGTGGCGGTGCTGGGAACGGGGACACAACAGCAGTTTGTTAGAAATTACCTTACGGCAAACGTAACCAACGTGCAGCATAAAGGTGGGGTAGAGTTGCAAATTGATAATGATGACCTAACAACAACCAGTAGTCATTTTTTGCAATGGTCTGCAAAATATCAGCGCGAATATATTTTTGATGAAATCAATGAGTGGGAACGCTTGGACTCTGCAGGTTACTCTTTGAATTATGATGAGGAAAAAGTGTTGTTGCGTTCTGTGTTAAAAACGCAGAATGAATTAACTTCCAATCGTTTTACGGCTTCTATACAGGATAGTTATTCTTTCAAAAAAGATACGACAAGGGAACTGAAACTCACCTTGGGGGTTCGGACTGCATATTGGGACTTGAATGAAGAGTTTTTTGTAACACCCCGTTTACAATTTCTATACAAGTCCCTGAAATCCAATAAAGATATTTCATATCGTTTGGCTACTGGGTTTTATTATCAACCACCATTTTATCGCGAATTGAGAAGATTGGATGGTACGGTCAATACAGGGGTGCTTGCCCAAAAATCCATACATGCCGTAGGTGGATTTACTTGGGATTTTTTCATGGGTAGACAAGATCCAAAACCTTTCCGCTTTATTCTGGAAGGCTATTACAAGCATCTATGGGACATGGTTTCTTATGATATAGATAATGTCCGTATTCGCTATGCCGGAGAAAATGATGCGAAGGGGTATGTGGCAGGATTGGATATGCGACTCAATGGCGAGTTTGTTCCCGGAGCAGAATCATGGATCAATCTTTCCTTCTTGAGGGCTAGAGAATCCTTACTGGGTGTGACGCATTTAAATTGGAACGTCAAAGAACAAAAGGAAACTGAAGTAAAGGATGTACCTCGACCTACAGATCAGTTCATGACCTTGTCCATGTTCTTCCAGGATTATCTTCCTAAGAATGAAAACTTTAAGATGTTCCTGAATCTGACCGTTGGAACAGGTTTGCCTTTTGGTCTGAAAGACAGCAATGTCATCTATAGAAATACCTATAGATTTTCGGCTTACCATCGGGTTGATATAGGTTTTTCTGTACAATTGTGGGATCACAATTGGCTGGCCAGAAAAAGTCGTCATCCGCTCCGTTTTAGCCGGAATACTTGGCTGAGTCTAGAAATTTACAACTTAATGAAAGTGAGTAATGTAGCATCTAATACTTGGATCAAAACTATTTATAACACACAATATGCCATTCCAAATTATCTTACTTCACGAAGGATCAATTTAAGAGTAAGAATGGATTTTTAAAACATGGACCGATGGAAAAAGAACGAAAAATTTTATGCCCAATGGACTGGTTCTTTTTAGTGGTGACCTGTGCCATAATCGGATATATTGTTATGAAAAACTATGATATTAACGTTTTTGAAAAAACAGAATCGGTTGAAATCATTGACAAGCCGCATAGTTCCAACAAGCATACAAGAATCCTAGAGGAAGACTAGTTCTCATCCCTTTCTAACAAAACCTGCTTATTTTTATAAAAGTTGGTTTTTTAAGCCACTTTTTTGTTAACTGGCATAAAATATGTCATCGTATTGTTTTATCACAATACTTTCCCTTCAATTATAGGAGCATGGTGGGGAATTGGTCTTTAGAGCGAGAATAGACAATTTTTCGATTAAACTAGCCTGCCTGTACAAGTGTACACGCAGACAGGGCTCGAAAAACGGAGTTTAGCCGTAGCTAAATGAGTATTTTCGTAACGACGTGTAATCGGAAAAGTGACATTCGTAGTTCAATTGTTAATTTCCCAACATGCTCAAGTACTAATCCCATATAAGGGATGATTTTTTAATCTGGAATTATATTTCCATAATT
>JAHDGC010000607.1:2886-5020 GCA_020627865.1 Saprospiraceae bacterium
ATTGTTTTATCATACTCCTCTTCCCCTTCAATTATAATACTAGCCCCTTCTGGGGGTATAATTTTTTAATCTGGAACTTTATTTCCATAATTAATGAAGCAGGTTATGCCATTCCAAAAACTACTCGTATCATTTTTGTTATTCTTTGCCAATTTTCTAATCGTGCAACCTAATCTTGCCCAGCATCATCACCGAAGTTGTGGCTTTGATGTGATGAGAAACAAACAAAGGGCTATCAATCCCGATTATGATCGGATAGAGCAACATTATAAAGAAAATGTCTTACCTTCACTGGCCAGCAGCAATACACAACACAATCGTTCTGCTAATGTAGTGCTAACTATTCCAGTTGTAGTGCATGTTATTCACTCTGGTGAGCCAGTTGGTATGGGATCTAATATTTCTGATGCAAGAATTCAAGCCCAGCTAGATATCTTGAATGAAGACTATGGTGCTTTAAATGAAAATTACAACAGTACGCCTGCAAGATGGCAAGATGTTGTGGGAAACCCAGAGATAGAATTTTGTCTCGCTTCTGTTGATCCACAAGGCAATCCAACAAATGGCATCACCCGCCACAATATTCCAGTTACGGGAGATATAAATAACAGTAATATCGAAACCGTTATCAAGCCAGAAACTGCTTGGGATGCGTCTTTGTATTATAATATTTATGTACTTTCTATGCCGGGGACGAATGCTTTCGGAGGTATACTAGGGTACTCCTTTCTACCTTATACGACTGTTGGTATGGAGGCTTACGATGGAACTGTTATCGATTACAACTGGTTTGGTGGAGATGGTTTTGGCCAATCCGGCGATAAAACACTGACCCATGAAACGGGACATTATCTTGGCCTGTTTCACCCTTTCGATGGGGAAAGTTGTAATTCGGATGACGGCCTATCTGATACACCAAACATGATCTTAGAAACTTCTGCATACGCTCCTAATCTGGGATGTGGGAACGGTTTTCCTACTGGGCCAACAAGCTGTACAGAGGAGCATATGTATATCAATTATATGGATTATGCCAATGACGAACGTTGTTATACTTCTTTTTCTCAACAACAAGTTAACGTGATGAGGGCTGTGCTCAGTCCGGATGCATGGCAGTATGGTTTTACCAGTAGGGCTTCTCTTGTCGAAAGTGCTGCTGTAGCTTGCGGAGCCGTTACTTGTCCAGATATCATGCTTGTTGCTGAGGTATTGGCTGCCGATTGTGGGAATACCGGTTCGGCGGTGGCAAGTGCTTCTGGAGGAACAGAACCTTACACTTATGCTTGGTCAAATGGCAGCACTTCCGCCACGCTTTCAGGCGTTGCTTCTGGAAATTATGCCCTTACTGTTGTAGATGCTGATGATTGTGAACAAGTTGCTTCCGTTTTTATTCCAGCGGAGACACTTGTTTTTGATATAAGTGTTACAGATGAAAGCATGCTTGGTGCTAATGATGGTGCGATTAGTGTAAATAATGTTACAGGTGGTATGTCCCCTTACTTTTATCAATGGAGTACTGGGGCAAATACTGCCTCCATAACCAACTTGTCCGGAGGAGATTATGTTGTTACTATTACCAGCGAGAATGGTTGTTCTGTTTCTGAAACCATCATGGTAAATATAACAATGGCCTGTCCTGGGTTCGTTGTGGATTATGTTGCACATCCGGCAAGCTGTGCAGGGAGTTGCGACGGAGGAATTGAATTATTTCTACCCAGTCCGAACTATACCGTATCATGGTCTGCAAATGTTCCTTCGGGAGAACCTGTTAATTTATGTAGCGATACTTATTTAGCAACCATTACAGATCCGAACGGTTGTATAGAAATACTCGAAATTTTTGTAGAAGAACCAACTGCGTTAGAAGCAGGTGTGGACTATACCATCGAACCTTTATGTACAGGAGATGAAAGCGGTAGTATTGCTGTTTTTGCAGAAGGAGGAACCGGAGAACATACCTTCTTCTGGTCTAATGGCAATACAGGGTCAGGTGCAGTATTGACCAGTTTGCCTGCTGGGGAGTATAGTGTTACCATATATGATGAAAATGAATGTTCGACAGACGTGAATGTAAATCTTGAGGAGCCATCTTGAGATTGTCTCTATTACGGTATCCGATGAAACGACAGTGGGC
>JAHDGC010000608.1 GCA_020627865.1 Saprospiraceae bacterium
TCACGCAGACAGGTTCACGCAGACAGGTTCACGCAGACAGGGCTATGACATACCGTTCCTGCCCAAGGCAGATAAACCTACGGAACTCGTATCTATAATACGTCTTGAGAATTTATTTTTCTTGCAAAAATTGTCAAACAACCAAATTAGTTTCCATTATTGTTAATTTAATCCGAAAAAATTCTATATTAGCAAAGCATTTACTTCATTAAATGCATTCAGAATTAAACCTTTCATAAACTTTAAACAATCATCATTATGAGTTACGTCGCTATTCTCGCAGGAGCACTTTCCATCATGGTACTCGGATGGATATGGTTTCATCCCGCAGCATTTGGAAAAAGTTGGTTGGTTGGTGCAGGCCTTACCGAAGAAGATATGAAAACACCTAATCCAATGATTATGGTAGGGGCATTATTGATGGCAGGCATACTGGCTTATGCGCTGTCTAGATATGCCAGTCACACAGAAGAAGGCATGAGCCAGTTTGTACATGGTATGTATCATGGATTCATGCCCGCTATTTTATATGTGGCTCCCGCTATGGTTAGTAAGGGTCTTTTTGAGAAGAAAAGTATCGGCTGGATTCTTTTAGGTGCCGCGTACTGGGTCTTGGCCATTACCCTTGCCGGAGGAATTGTTTATGCATTAACGCCAATTCCTGCGGGTTAGTATTTCTTCGTTATTTAACACCCTTTAGTCGGAATCAAACAACTAAAGGGTGTTTTGTTCCCACTCCCTTTCCCCAATAGCGTTTACCTTATCCAGATTGTCCATTTAAATCAAAATTCTCGCGCGCTCCTCCTTTTCAAATTCACATTTTTCTAAAAAACAAATAATTCATTAAAAATTGTCACGTTTTCCAAAACGCAATAGTTTATAAAGTAAAAACACCAAAACACAGGAGATAAAGATTCATTTTCCAGAAGCCTTATCTCTTTTTCTAAAAAAAACGACCCAAACATACATGACATTGAATAGATGATTTATAAAATCATTATTATAATTATCTAATTCAACCATATGGGATGACCATCCGACAATTTGAACAGACGAACCAACAAGAATGTATTGCCTATGTCAGTGGGCAATACAAGGGGATTTATTGCAATACTTGGCAGATCTATTATCAGATCATGAAGCAGTTAAAGCAGAAATTATCCCCGAAACGGAGTTACACAGAACAAGAAATCTGGCAGGAAATATACCTTGTCGTCGATAAGGATTTATCCGTGCAAAAAAAATTAGTTGATCAAAATTTTGGTCTTACCGCACTCGATTTCGAACAACTGAAAACACAACTACAACAAGGTGACAAAACCCTATTCCACCATATTTTCCTGAGTCGATTCAAAGCATGTGAACAATATTTAATGAGGAAACATGGGGCATCCAGAAACGATGCTTATGATATTGCTATTGATGCAATCATCAAATTTCGTCAACTTATTGTTGCAGATAAAATTCAATATGGCAACCTCCATGCATTATTAAACACGATAGCAAAACACCTTTACTTAGATCAAATTAAAAGGACAAAAACCAAAGAAAATGTAGAAGGCATTTATACAGAAAATTTCTCTAAACCGCTTGATGAAGCCACACAGGAAAGGCTGGATAAAGCATTAGCCAAGCTCTGCCCACCTTGTGTTGAAATATTAAAACAGCATTATTACAACGGCATCAGCCTGAAGATTCTGGCAACACGAATTGGCAAAACAGAAGAAGCTGTTAGGAAGCAGAAACAACGTTGCATTGAAAAATTGCGTAACTATTTAAAGATTAAAAAGGGATGAAAGATTTTAAGAAATATCTTAGTGAGGATTGTTCTCCTCAAGAACTGGATGACATTTCCAGACAGTTACTCCATGCAACTTTTGCAAACGAAGAAAGAGAAAACCTCAAGAAAACACTTGCCGAACATTACCATATTTTTTCACCGCAAGTAGAACACAGGAGGGACAAACGCAGGCTGATCTATTATTTTTGCGTTACTGTCGCTGCCTCATTCCTATTGTTTTGCTCAGGGTACTTCTTGTTTAATCCATTAAGTAAAACCGCTCCAGCATATAAAAAAAATATCGCTGCAGCTACGCTCAAAAAAGAGACTCCCGACACCAGCAACGAACAATGTCAATACAAACCTAACAGCCCCAAAAAACCAAATCCACTCGTCATTGAAACTCATTCCGAACAGTTTACTTCCGATTGGAAAGATCAATTCTACCCTACTACTCACACCACTTTACCAAGCCAAACAGACACCCCAAAGCTTCAAAAATCGAACAAAGCACAACAAACCGCACACAAATCAACGATTCCCTCATTATATCACAAAAATTCAGCAGCATCCATTGCTTTGTCGCTAGTCGATACAGAAGCACATACTGCTCCCAAATGGCGTAAGCTCAATATTCCAGCACAATTCATACATTCTTATCAAACGTTTTTCACTAATTTTTATGACAAAATAACATTTGGTTTTAAACCATCTTTGGTAAATCATAACGCTCAGTTTGAATTGCTGTTGCTTGCCCCAGTTGAAGTGATCAGCAGCAAAAATCCGATCTTTATTGGTCGCTCTACTGCTCCGATCACATTACTTAAACCCGATTTTCTGGAAAGCTTCAATGCTACTTCCGTAGATCATGGATTAGATAAAATCCCAGGGATAACGATGATTGAAAACCAAGCCAGCATAAGGGGTGGTTCTGGATTTTCTTATGGTTCCGGTAGCAGAGTACTATTACTCGTCAACGATTTACCGGCCTTACAAGGTGACGCCGGATTCCCCAATTGGGATGATGTTCCCATGGAAAATATAGCACAAGTGGAAGTCCTGAAAGGCGCATCTTCTGCCCTTTATGGTTCTGCCGCACTCAACGGGATCATCAATATTAGGACAGCAGATGCCACCACCGAGCCTTACACCAAAGCAAGCCTATTCCACACGGCCTATTTCTCGCCAAAGGATAGAGCAAAGAAATGGTGGTCTAAAGCGAACAAACCTTTCAGTACTGGGTTCAACTTCGCACACAGGCAAAAGTACAACAAATTAGATGTAGTACTAGGCACACAAGGGTACAAGCAGAAAAGCTACAGAAAGGACTATAATAAACAATATGCACGCATTTATACAGGTTTGCGCTACCATATCAAACCTGATTTTGCCATTGGTGTAAATGCTAATTTCAATGTAGGTGCCGGCAACTCTTACCTATATTGGAAAGACAGCAAACAAAATGCTTACATCGGAGACAGTTCGGTTTATTTCCCTAGACAATATTTTCGGTACATGATTGACCCACACCTCCATTACCAAGATAAAGGTGGAAACAAACATAAAATATTGAGCAGATTTCACCATGTTTTACAAAACCAAGGACATACAGAAAGTGAAATTAATTCTCGTCAATTTTATGGAGAATATCGTTTCCAAAAAATAGCTAAGGATAAGAATTTTACTTTTACTGCTGGAGCTGCCTGGAAATACAACAATGTACATGCAAGACTTTATTCTAAATCTAATTTCAAAAGAAATAATCTCGCCATATTCCTACAAACCGATAAAACCTTCTTCAAGAAATTACGATTATCGGCAGGCATCCGGCAGGAGTGTAACAGCCTTCAAAATCATGAAATCATTGTCCGGAAAGATCAAAACACAGCGATAGACACGATACCTGCCACCAAACTCAGGGAAGCGAAACCTGTTGTCCGGCTAGGACTCAATTACACCTTAGCACCGAACACTTTCCTCAGAGCATCATGGGGGCAAGGATACCGCTACCCTACTATAGCAGAAAAATTTATTGACGCCAACCTGATGTTCCTAAAATTATTCCCAAATACTGATCTAAAATCAGAAACCAGTCATACAACAGATATTGGCTTAAAGCAAAGATTGATTTTAGATAAATGGGTTGGCTTTCTTGACGTTTCCTTGTTCTGGTCAAACTATAAAAACATGATAGAGTTTGGAGCTACGAAATACAACAACGAACTTTCAAATATAGGATTACACTCGTACAATATTGGTAGTGCCACGATAAAAGGAATCGACCTGAGCATTTCTGGAGCAGGTGAACTATTTGGTATAAAAGTGGATGTGCTCGCAGGTTATACATTTCTCACCCCTAAATACAAGCAATTTGATGAAAGCGCATTTCGGGAGTTACCGTTTTCCAATTTGCGTTCGGCTTCACGCCTGACAGCAGCCAGTTCGTCTACTAATTATAACATTTTGAAATACCGACATCGGCATGCCTTCAAATTTGACCTCAGTGGAACTTATAGAAATCTTTCCCTAGGTATTTCCGGATTCCATTACAGTCACATGGAAAACATTGATGAAGTTTTCAATTTAATTATTAACGACCTTGAAACCTACCGAGCAGAAAATAATGCTGGTTTTAATGTTTTTGATTTCAGGATTGGATATCAATTCAAAGAACAAACACATATAAGCCTCATTTGCAAGAATATTTTCAACAAAGAGTACACGATAAGACCTGCATTACTGGAAGCACCACGAAATATGAGCTTTCGAGTGGAACAAAAATTTTAAATCTTCGAAATTCAATAACATTCATATAGGCTAACCAACAATATTAAGTTCTAACAACATCTAGGAACGCTTCTTTATCGGAAGAAGTTCCCTGATCTATCTATATATATTCCCAACATTTTACGGGGTTTAACAACAAAAAATTTCTACGACATGACAATACATATTTTACACCATTTTTTTAAACATTTTATTATGAAAAATTTTTATACCTTTATTAACATGCTTTTATTGTTCTTACCGACAATAACTTTTGCACAAACCACCATCGCCTGCCTTGGCGACGAAGAACTTCCAATCAACGACATTCCACAAAGCGTCGTCTGCGTCAATCCAGATAATTGCACAGGGCAAACCGACAACCCACTTACGCACGAGTATCTGATCGTCTCCAATCCCGACACCCTCATTTTAGATGCACGCCCCGAAGTACTTGACCTTTCAGAATATG
>JAHDGC010000609.1:0-3504 GCA_020627865.1 Saprospiraceae bacterium
CAATGTTCGTTTAACCATCTTCTTTTTGAGTTTTGTTTGTGGAAATTGTTTATATGTGTGTGATACTTACCATTTATCTCATCCATATCTCTTTCGACATTTTCCAAGACTTTTTTGCAAATTAGAAATAAGTTTTATAAACATGTAGATTATGTTTATTTTGTAAATATTTTGTGTGACAAGGAAATGTAAGTATTACGCCTAAGTTTAGGCAATAGGTTTAATCAAACTTATGACGAGCTAAAAACACGATTAATTTGGTATTCGTGCGTAAAAAATCAATACTTATCAAACTCTAAATTATCAATTTATCAAAATAGAGATATTCAAAAAATTGATTATCACCATACTTTTATAAATCTAATCGTGGGGAGAAATTATCAAGATTAAATTAGGAGAAAATATATGATAAGGAATGGCAAACTATCTAGTTACTTGTTCTACATGTATATATTTTGTGACAAAAAATATACAACATCATAGCGACCAGTTTCTCATAAAGTTACTTTTATGACACTTGTACTATAGTTACAAGAACCTTTCGTCTCTACGATGTTTCATCTTTAAAGCCTTGATCTCCCAATAAGAGATTCAACCTGTTCATCTCGGGGTTTTGCCCAGGTATGGTATCGAGAAGGTTTCGGGCTTCATCAATAATATTGGTAAGTTTGGAGACATGCCACTGAAGGTTCTTGAGTTGGGCTTCTTCAGCCTTGAGGCGCTGGAACTCCTTGACAAGATAATAATAAAAGGTAGGATTCAACCATGCGGCAAAGTGTATAGCAATGTCCTTATGAGCATAAGTACCGCCATACCGGCCGGGTTTTGTGATAATACCAGTCGCATTTGTCTCCCTAATCCACTGCCCTACCGAAAGGACAGAATTATTGGCACCTGACTTATCTCTAAAGTGGTGAAATTTCACCACTTTAAAATCGGGGTTGTTGAATTGTTCCCAAGTACCTAAAAATTCTATATTTGCACGGTTACGAAAATAGTTTTTGATAATGTCTGCCGCCCTAGTGTCATCCTTTCTGGCAATATCCGTAATAGAGATATAGTCATCATTTTCGATTTTTATAGTAATGCCCTGAACTTCGATTTTTTTCTCAGTCATCTTTTTCAATTTGTAAAATTGTATGTTCTCCGTCTATTTCTCTTCCTTTTTGGAGGTTTCCATTTTCTTATATTGTTGCTCAAACGCTTCATTCGTCATGGTCTTGGCAAATTCCCTGTTTTCCCTGACATCTGGGGAGAGCATCTTTTTCTTTTGGTGAACGGCCTCGATAATTCTGGAAAACTGATCTGTTTTGAAAATATCTTTCTTAAACCAGTTTACGAATATGGCCGCCCTGCCATCTGGTGTGTTGATGTTAGATTTTTCTAAAACGATTTTATAGGCTTCTTCACAAAAATAATCTTCGTAGCCCTCACAAACTGTTGACGGCATGCGGGGAATAATCTCCCGATAGGCAATTCCACCATAGATGCCCTTTTCCACGAGAAATTCATAGGCTTTCATTTGTGCCCTTGTAAGTCGGGAGAGTTTATCTTTCGAAGGGAGGTGGTCTATTTCCTGTCCCAGTTCCTGCTGAAGGGCTTTGGGCAATTTATATTCCTCGCTGTCCTTTACATAAAATGATATATGCGTGATACTCCGCCCCGTTCTTTGTCCTTCGTGATTAATAATTTCAACGATTCCACTACTATTCACTCCTTCAATAATGGGTTCAATGACACGTTTCCTGAAATCTTTGATGGCCTTGTATTTTCCGGCTATACCTAACAATGCTTTTAGGTCTTTGATATTATAATCCAACCGGGTTACTTTTTCATATTTCCTCCTTCGGTCTCTTTCTGCCTTGACTAAAATCAGGAAACGGATCGCATGCCCGCTCTTTATACCAATGGGGGGCTTTATCCCCATGAAGTTTTTCTTAAACCCGATGAGCAAGGGTGTCATTTCATCGTTGAATCTATATTTCAAGAAAACACTGCCGTTTGATTTGAAAGGACTCACCGAACGGAATATGTTAAATATGGCGGGGACTTTTTTCCCTTCTATTTCTATCTCGGTTGGAAACTCGCAAACAGACTTTATCATCTTTTTTGAACAATCCCTTATCTGCTCGTACAGCCCACCCCACTTTTTGTCCCCTCCTTTCAGCAATCGTTCTATATCCTGAAGGGATACAATGGCATCCGTCAGTTCTCCCTGATTTTTCGGGTCAATCTGCCCGACCAAGTACAAAAACAAAATCCACTGTCTGGCACTGGTAAAGTCTATTTGTCCATTGAGGGCAAACTCGTTTGCAAAATGTGCTACAGGAAGCCGGTTATCTTTTTTATCTTTACTCATAGTAAGCTTACATATAAAATATATAGAGGATTCTATTTCCGGGAATAAATATACATTTATTAAAGGGACAAAAGGAAACAAACTGTCCTTTTTTTTATATAATCAGATATTTTCTTTTCCCAAACCCACAATCTGTCCCTTCTATAAATGCGGACTCTTTTTTAGAACCCACAATTTGTCCCTTTTTAAATATGTTCAGATCATCCAAAACCCATAATCCGTCCCTTTCAATTCCCACAATTTGTCCCTTTTAAACAATTTTATGTCTATTTTTTATAAAAAAGCTCTTCAAAACCCATAATCTGTCCCTTTTATTGATAATGAAGATATTCCTCCCCACAATCCGTCCCTTTTAATTCCCATAATTTGTCCCCTCAAAACCCATAATTTGTCCCTTCAAAAACCCATAATTTGTCCCTTCAAAACCCATAATTTGTCCTCTTCAACCCCATAATTTGTCCCTTTCAACCCCATAATTTGTCCCTTTTAAATTTGATAATTAATTGATTATCAAACAATTATGCAGTATTTAAAATAAAAGATAAAAAGATAAAAGATATGAAAAGTCTTAAAAAGGAAAAATTCAAGACTTTTTAAAGTTTTAATTTTTCTTTTCTTCCTTATGATTTATAATTATGTCCCAACCCCCAGTTGCGCGGCACCCCCTTCCCAAAGTTTGGATCAATCATCACGTCGGCGAATTGGCCGGCTATAATTTGTTTTTATTGCTCTAATCTTCGGATTACTTTGCAAGGATTACCAGCAGCAAATACATCCGTAGGAAGATCTTTTGTTACAACGCTCCCCGCTCCAATTACTGTTCTATCCCCGATATTGATTCCTGGACATATAACCGTATTGCCACCTATCCAAACGTCTTCTCCTATATTAATTGGTTTCGCAAATTCGAGTCCTGAAGCCCTTTCTTTGTAGTTTACTGGATGGGTTGCTGCGTATATTTGCACACTTGGCCCGAACAATGTTCTGGAACCAATTTTAACCTGCATTACATCCAACACGACACAATTGAAGTTAAAATAAACATCATCACCAGTGAATATATTTGTCCCGTAATCACAGTAAAAAGGTGGTTGTATGAATAAGTTTTTCCCTTTATTGGGCAGTAGATTTTTTAGAATTTGGCT
>JAHDGC010000609.1:3604-4973 GCA_020627865.1 Saprospiraceae bacterium
TTGCCATAAATATGTATCGCCATATAAATGAATAAGCATATTGCAATAAAAATATATAGCCATATGTATGGTTTTATGATTTCTTTTCGTATCATTACGGAAAATTAATTTACTATGATTTTATCTTGTATCTCCTTTAAAGGAGGGGTTGGCAAAACGACCTGTACGCAAAACGTAGCGGTTTGCCTTGCTCATGCTGGGCATAAAGTTTGCATCGTGGACGCCGATGAGAGCACCAGTTCCAAGGATTGGGTTGATCGTCGGGATGATGCTTTGCCCAAAATTGACCTTGTCGTGGATAATGACGAGGATAACATTGGCGTTACCATCCAGAATTTGGGGAAGGACTATGATTTTGTCCTGATAGATAGCCCACCTTCTCAAAAACCCATTTCATCCATTATTATACTCATCAGTGACCTGATTCTGGTGCCGCTGCTTCCAAAAGGGGCGCAGGAAACGAACACGATACAGCAATTGATGAAGAAAGTCCGCAACCTTGAGGCCACGACGGGAAAGGAGGTGCCGATCAGGTTTGTCGTGAATAAGTACAAGGAATGGATAAAAAGTAACCAAATATTCTTCAGCGCGCTTGAGGATGCCTATCCCGGAAAGGTGCTGGGAGCAACCATCGGGGATCGGGATGAGTTTTCCAAGGTCACGCATTCTGGCAAAGGTGTTTATGAAGGAGGTGACCAGAAAGCGAGTGCCGAGGTGGTGGCTTTAACCAAACAGATCGTTGAAATTTTGCAAACCCTTTAATTTTTACTATAAAATGGCTAAGAAAAAACAGAAAGATGACTTGAGTGCTATTTCAAATAGCTTCAGGAAGCAAAAACCGGAGAAAGACCTTGAGGAAATCAAACAAATTGCAAGAGGAAAGGCTAAACCCAAGCCCTCCCCTACTCCGCCTGCTCCTGTAAGTGAAAGCAAGCTGAAGAAGCTTTCCCATAGAACGACCATTAATTTGGATATTGATACTTATAAAAGTGCTAAGAAACATTGTATTGACATCGGGAAAACCTTAACGGATTATATTTCTGATTTAATCAAACAGGATTTGGGGTAATTCCGAGCAATATTACCATATAATTATATCGCCATAAAAACATAAATCTGTTTTTATGGCGATTTTGTTTTTGTTGTGGTTATTTTTTGTCTTCCAACTTTCTATTTGCAGCTCAAAGCATCGTTTTTGACTAATTTTTGTGAAATTATTTTGAGGAAGTGCTTTCATCCTGCAAATTGTAATTTTTGCTCGTTCTAAAAATTTCGAATCTAGGCGAAAGATAAAGCTGTTTATATGTAAATATGTCTAGCCATATCGCTGCTTTTATGCGCTATGCGTATGCGGGTTAAATGGGAATGT
>JAHDGC010000610.1:0-2559 GCA_020627865.1 Saprospiraceae bacterium
AAATAATACCGTCCCAAATATCAAGAAATTGCGGTTGACTCAACTGTTCTCTTTCATTGTTATCAAAAGTAATTTTGATCCTGGAGTCTCGTTGTTCTACCAATACCAAGTGTGTTGTATGCTCTTTTTTTATATTGGCAATAAAGCAAGGAGGAAGCTGCCCGAGAGTAGCTGTATCTACAGGCAATCGTAGCGCAAGATTATTGACACTAAAATGGCTCAAGACACCAGTCAAAGCATGTAGGCTAGGATAAGAAGGATGGCTTAAAAGCTGTAGTTTCAACTCCGCTTGATTAATACGGATATTGTGCTTTACCACCAACTTTTTCAAGATAGCATAAAATTGTGTACTCATTATTGTACCTTAGTTTGTTTAAATAGCATCAAGGCTAAAGAGTGTAACATTCCTTCAGCTTAAAATTGATAATTTTCAGAACTATGCAGATGGTTAATAACTGGATATTGTTTTATTATACAGTTTTTTTACTTTATAAATTTATTTTTTTGTCAAAAAGCAACACTACAATAGTGCAACATTTTTTAATATAACAAAGACAAACATAAAAAATTTTTCACTTAATAAATTTTAACATATTATCACAAACCGATAGAGCGCACTATTTAATATTTTTAGCTCATATATTTTGCCATAAAATGGGTATATCAATACTTGTTCTTACTGAGAATAGTTCTAATCCTCTCAAAATTTTATTATACCCCACAAATTCCTTACTTTTGGCACAAATAAAAAAAACGTGGATTCTTTAACACAAATTACACTTGGCGCAGCGGTAGGAGAAGCCGTTTTAGGGAAAAAACTGGGCAACAAGGCCATCTGGATTGGCGGCTTTGCCGGAACGGTTCCTGACTTGGATGTTATCATTACTCCTTTTCTGGATGATGTGAGTATGTTGACCATCCATCGGGGGATTAGCCATTCTATTTTCTTTGCCATACTTGCCGCTCCGATTTTTGCATGGATCTTCCAACGGTTCTACCCCAAGGAAGATGCTACTTTCCGACGATGGAGCTGGATGTTTTTCCTCGCCTTTCTCACCCATTCCTTATTGGATACCTGCACCGTTTATGGGACACAGTTGTTCATGCCTTTTAGCGATTATCGAGCTGGATTCAATAATATTTTCCTGATTGATTTTGCCTATACTTTGCCGATGCTGATCGCCTTGATTTTGCTTGCGCGAAAGCATAAGGATAGCGACATCAGAAGGAAGCTTAATTGGACGGGCATCATCATCAGCCACATATACATGTTGTGGACATTTGGTGCGAAAGCAATGGTTAATACTAAAGTAGAAGAGGCTTTCGCCAAACAAAATATCGAATATAAAAGATATTTGACTGCCCCTACTCCATTCAACACCATCTTATGGTATACGGTAGCAGAAACAGAAGATGGTTATTATATGGGGCATTATTCCTTGTTAGATAAAAGAGAAGATATTGCGCTTGATTTTATGCCAAGGAATGAAGCCTTGATTGAAGATGTAAAAGATGCTTACTCCGTAGACAGGGTGTTATGGTTTAGTAAGGGGTATTATGTTGCCCGTGAGGTCAATGGGGAAAAAGTGATTTATGATATAAAATTTGGGCGGATGAATGTAAGGCCAGGACAACAAAATCGTTTTATTTTTCCATTTATTGTAAAGGAAACAAATGATGCAATTAACATTGTTAGCGACCGGAAACCACCACAGGAGAATTTAGGGCGGATGTTTGGGGAGCTTTGGGAAAGGATCAAGGGCTTGTAACTTCGTAATACTTACGACGCTTCCGAAAAAAATGAGTGTAAAATATCGAGTAGGATTGACAACACTTTAGAAATGGTGGTTGTCTTAGAAATTTCTTTAAATTTACACTTATAAAAACAAAAGAACTATGATTGTATCAAAAGGCATTAGTATCATAAAAGTTTTACAATGGACGCTAGTTCACATCATCTGGCTACTAGGTGGCTCCACCTTGATTGCCTTTGCATATAGATTTGGTTATATCACGATTACTATTCCTTGGCTCCCCATTTCCGTTATCGGTACGGCAGTTGCATTTTATATTGGCTTTAAAAATAGTCAGGCTTATGATCGGATGTGGGAAGCCAGAAAAATATGGGGTGGGATTATTAACGACAGCCGTGCTTGGGGCATGTTAGTAGATGGTTTTATTAGTAATATGTTTGCAGAAAATAAAATTACCAAAGAGGAAATCCATACCATAAAACAACGCCTGATTTATCGTCACATTGCTTGGCTCTATGCCCACCGGAGCCAACTCTTAATCCCCACACCTTGGGAACACATTAGCCAAGGAGGGCATATTGGTAAAACCGCCGATTATTACCAAAAAAAATTCGGTGTCGGACTGATAGCTGACCAAGTTACTCAAACAGAACTAAAACATTATCTCCCGCCGGATGAACTAGACAGATTAATTAACTATAAGAATACCGCTACACAAATCATCAATGAGCAATCTAGAGATTTGGCGGGATTAAGGGAAATTAATATATGATTCATATGGAAATGTCCAACAATTTATCTACGT
>JAHDGC010000610.1:2569-4967 GCA_020627865.1 Saprospiraceae bacterium
CCGCTACACAAATCATCAATGAGCAATCTAGAGATTTGGCGGGATTAAGGGAAAGAGGCTTAATAGATGATTTCCGGCATATGGAAATGTCCAACAATTTATCTACGTTTTATACCTTACAGGGTAAAAATGAACGCATCAAAAAGTTCCCACTGCCTCGCCAATATGCGAATATGAGTCGTTATTTCGTAGGCATATTCTTAATCTTGGTTCCTTTTAGTATGATTCCAGAATTAATGAAGCTGGGAGAATGGGGCTTTTGGCTATCCATACCCATCACGGCTTTGATTGGTTGGGTATATGTCATGATGGAAATTGTAGGGGACTATTCTGAGAATCCTTTTCAGGGAATGGCCAATGATATTCCCATGCTCTCACTATGCAGGGTTATAGAAATTGATTTGCGGGAGATGCTGGGCGAGAAGGACTTACCGCCTCCAATTCAGGCGAAGAATGATATATTGATGTAAATAAAAGAATATGCGTGACAACATTCAAAGCATCTAAAAAGTACAGAGATGACATAGACGGGCTTAGGGCTATTGCCGTAATAGCCGTTATTCTTTTTCATATAGGCTACCTCAAAAATGGTTTTTTAGGTGTCGATATTTTCTTTGTCATCAGTGGCTATTTAATCACCAATATATTATATACAGAAAGTGTAGCAGGCCAATTTTCAATGGTCAACTTTTACTTGAGAAGGGTGAGGAGAATCATTCCCTTGGTCTTGACCTTTTGCCTGATGTCGCTCCTGTTGGGCACGCTGGTCATGCTTCCGGATGATCTTGAAAATTTAGCACAAAGCATTATTGCTACCCTTCTTTTTTCAAATAATATTTTGTTGTGTATTACAACCGGGAACTATTGGGAAGTCATCAACGAGTTTAAGCCACTGATGCATACTTGGAGCTTGGGTATTGAAGAACAATTTTATGCACTTTACCCCTTTCTGTTTTTGCTTTTAAAAAAAAAACTAGAATTTGTTCTTCCCTGCTTATTTTTTCTAACAATATTCTCTCTATATGTATATTTTAACCCTTTTGAAGCAGCTTCCAAGTTCTACCTCTTGCCTTTCCGGTTCTTTGAATTGTCCGTAGGAGGTTTAGGCGCCTTACTATTCGTCCGCAAACAAATCCATTTCAAGTATAGGTTAGGGCTACTCATTTTACTCCTTTCTCTGTTGTGCTTTGAAGTCCCATTTTTATCACATTCTTTATTGATTCCATTTGTATGCCTCACCACAGCTCTTTTATTAATCAGCTACAACAATACGAATCAACTCTGTAGCATAATTTTGGAAAATCAGCTTGCCAGAGGCATTGGTAAAATAAGTTTCAGTCTTTACATGTGGCATCAGTTTTTGCTTGCCTTTGTCCGTTACTTTGTCACACAAGATTTAACGCCCTCTATTTTATGCTACTTACTTTTTGCACTGGGTTTGCTTTCCTTCCTTACTTACAAGGTTGTGGAAACACCATTCCGAAACAAACAACTTGTCCATAACCGAACATTATTAACAAGCGTGGGTATCGTTAGCCTATTACTCTTGGGTGCCTCTTTCTATATTTACAACAGGGCCGGTGTATTAAAAGATGTCCAAGCCCTAAACATATCAAAGACAAAATACGAAAGAAACATGCATGCAAAATATGTAAAACGGGTTGATCTTTTTGAGCAAACTTTTCTGCACGAAGATAAAATCAAGGTGCTTGTATACGGTAACAGCTTTGCACGAGATTGGACAAATGTATTATTAGAGTCCAAGTACAATACCATGCTGGATGTGGTTTGCATTAACAAAATAGAGCGGCATCCCGAATTGGCAAAAGCAGCCGATATTATCTTTTTGGCAAAACTATCAAAACTATCAAAATCAGCTCTATCTATCAATCAGATTCAAGGACTAGATGAAAGTATTACAAAAAAAATATGGTGTGTTGGCACAAAAAATTTTGGCATCAGCAACGGGGTATTTTACAATTACAGCGGAGAAGATTTTTGCCTACAAAGAACCCGCATGGAAAAGGGATACTTGGCAGAAAACAAGATACTAAAAGCCGCATGGGAAAACCGATATATTGACTTGATAGGCTTGTTGTTGGATGAAGCCGAAACCGTTCCTGTTTTTACCCCAGATTGTAAATTTATCAGCCAAGATACAAGGCATCTTACACAACCTGGGGCACGGTATATGGCATCTTTGGCAGATAGGCAACTTCAATTTATCTTTGGGAAATAGTGCAATACACGCTAAATCAAAAAATCTTTGTAAATTGGAGGGCTTTAATCATTAAAAATAGAATGTATAACAAAATGCGTGTATCATTTTATGGCTAAAGCAAAGGGAAATTGAGCGTAGGCAAACCTGTCTGCGGTAACTTGTCAGGCAGACTCATTG
>JAHDGC010000611.1 GCA_020627865.1 Saprospiraceae bacterium
CCGCTTCTGAAAGTAAAATCTTTTTTTCCGGCATATTGTGATCCCGAAACCGGACTGCATTTCTAATCGCATTAAATTGTGCGCCGGGATGCTCGGGGTAAACGGCAACTTGTTCCCCAGTAGCATTTCTGATGAATCCATAGTTATGGATGTTAATTCCGTCGAGATAAGGTTCTTCGGTTGGCGTGACGCGTGCACCCATATAATTTTTAAATCCCGATGCAGCATCTTCGACATAAGGTTCATAGGCTTGCAAAGCACAGGGATAAACTTCCATGGCGGGGTCAGCAGCCTTTGCGCCACTGGCCATTCCTTCCAGGATTTGTCGGTAAATGGTGGCATCATAATACCAAGGTTCATTACCAACCTCCATGATCCTAACCAACCCTTTCCCATGTGTTGGGCCAAAATGAAAAGCAAAATTATATCCATAATCATAAGCGGATTGAAACGGGTCATCCCATTCAAAGTCTTCCCAGTAAGGACCAAATTGAATGGTGGCCTGCACCTCTAATCCGGCATCTATCCAAGCCTGATACTCTACATCCCAATTTAGCCAGGGGTATACAGCCGTACCATTTCCGGCACCCATGCTGGCAAAATCAATAGGATCATCTGGATCAACGACATCCCAATTCATGAAATGGTAGTTCCTACCATGTGATGCGTAAACATTGTGTTGTTCAGGCCCTTGTCCGGGCGGCAAATTGTTAGAAGAATAGCCACTTCCCCAACCCCAAATGGCATTAATGCCGACCATATCCTTGAGCTTATGCGTATTGGTAGCTGGCGGAAGAAATGGACCGAATTTTCCAAAGGCATCGTAGGCCTGAACTTCCCAAACAAAAACAGAAACATAATCGGCGACCGTAAGGGTATGCTCAATTTTGATATACCGTCCTGTACTGCCGGAGGGTAAAAATATTTGTATGTTAAGCGGATTGTCAGGATCTAAATCTACAATTTCCTCCCAGTTGGTAGCATCATTGCTGAGGTATAATTTTGTAGCCGTTGCGGCATTATAGCCCGCCCAATATTTGGTGAAAATGGTGCCAATATCAAGTGTGGATCCAAGATCGACAACGATAGATTCTTTAGGCGACTCGGCCAGAGCACTCAACTCAAAAAGACCAAATCCGCTAGCAGAATAAAGTTTCAATTGGGTAATCGGGCTAGAAGGGATTGCATAACCTAATACTGCAAAATTATTCGTGTCAGGATCATAAATCCCAATTTCTGTAGAATCTACAGGAGAGGTAAAGCTGTAGATATAAATCGGACTAGTCGCATTGGCCTTTATGGAAATATAAAGCAACTCTTGGCCGAGTGGAAAATTTGCGGTGATCGAGGAGATCGTATCTACAGGAGGAATAGGAAGTACGGTACCTAAATCTCCATCAGTGATGACCGTAAAGTTAGCAATACCTGGACTGCTAAGATAAGTATTTCCTTGATTTAACAGGAAATTTTGATCTGTTCTGCTGATATAATTAAAGGGGAGTGGAGCACTACTTTGCCAATTGGATTCGAAGTTCTCATCAAGAACATTATTTGCATCCGCGACATTTGATGACGCCGTGACAGTTGCATTAACGGTATAAGATGGCACATAGCCTGCATCCGGATTCCATTGCGCTGTTACAGGTAGGCAATAGAAAACTAGGATGAACAAAATAGTGTTTGATAATTTGTTCATAGGAGGAAATTTAATTATACCAAAGCATATATAGGCTTGTCTTTAAATAAAGAATTCACACGAGGAAAATATTTTACTTAAGAACAAATCTATGTTGTTAATACTGCTGAGGTATTAGACTAAAAAAGAAACATAAAATCGGGGGAATAAAGAGTTACTTCGACTAGTAAAATTAAAAAAAGTTGAGCTTTTGTTGTGAAAAACTTTTTTGCTTTTTTTGTGAATATTTGTTTTTATTGAATACTATCGCTTGATCTAAGACATAAAGAAAAGAAATATTTTTTAAAATACCAATTGTTTTTCATATTTATTTATAATTGTATGTGATTTGTAGAGATGTTTATCGTTTTTGAAGCGAACACTGCTTTTATAAATGATTTATTGTTTTCAATAGATCTTCTGCTTTATTGGCAATCGGGTATCTTTCCGCTATAATGAAATGTAGGTTTTTTCTGGCACTTTCTAATCCCTCATCTGTATCCATTTTTAAGTAAGACAAGGCCTGAAACCAAAGGGCAAGATCTTTCGGGCCCGTACTTTTATGGTCAATTACAGCTTGAAAATTTTGGATGGCAGCATCCATTTCAATCAACTTAAAATTACACTGTCCTTTGAGGAGCAGCACCATTGGGTAATCTATAAAATTTTCTGGGATGTCGTTGAGCAATGTTTTAGCTTTTTTATACTGCTCTTGTTTATAAGCTTCCCTCGCTTCAATCAATATGGTTTTGTGTGGACTGGAAACTTCTTCCGTGCGTTGGAAAGCAAGATGCTGCAATGAAGTCGTTTCCCAATATTGATTGGCCAATTCTTTGGGGTTTATAACATTATTTTGACGGAAAACCCATAATGCTATCCCTGCAAGGAGCAAAAAGGAAGCAGCCATTCCCACAATTTTGATCCAAGGCATTTTAGCCACTCGACCAGTTGGACTGTCTTCTTGTTGCATCTTATTCCATCCCTGAATCAGCTCCTCTTTTTGTGCAGCACTATCTTTGTTAAATTGCGCATCTACCTTTTCATCAATAAATTGATACAACCGAATTTTTTCCAAAAAATGTTCATCCGTTTCCATCCGTGCATCAAAATCTTTCAACTCTGCTGCCGTAAGGTCAAAAGAAAAAAATCGTTCTATGAGTTTGTTATCCTTATCTGTCATGATTGCTAATTTAATTGTAAATGAAAATTGTTGGGTGATTTATCATCAAAATTTGGTACTATTATCCCGTTCCATCCACATCAACTTTTCCATCTCTACCATCACCTTTAATTTCAAAGCCTTTTGACATTCCGACTTTACAGACCGCAAGGTATTGACATTTTTATAGCCGAGCGGTTGCCAAATGTCCTTCGGTTTGTCGGTATGATTTTTCAACATAAATTCAAAAATCTTCCGGCATCCATCCCTCAATTTTTGAATCCCTTTTTTCAAGGCTTCCTGATATTTGTCCTCCAACTTTTGTTCTGCAAAAAAATCTTTTTCACTTTTGAAAAATGTCGAATCCTTGTTATGATTTTTCCCCTTATCCACCACTTCTCCAATGGAATGATTATCATAATGCACGACTTTTTTGTGCTTCTTTTGTTGGTTAATACAATAGTATTTCGCCATCGTAAAAATATATCCCTTGATGTTGGTCTCAGGCAATGGCCTTCCTTCAATAACAAAGTTCTTCCAAAATTTATACATCGTTTCCGAAAAGGCTTCTTCGGCTTCAGCCTTTGTCGAAACATAATTCAACAAGTTTTTTTTGCATTCGACACTCAGCGTTTTAAAAAATGCATTAAAAGCTTTGGCATCTCCGTTTTGTGCTGCATTTATGATAGCTGAAAATTCTTGTGTGGTCATAGTATATTGGTTTAGTTGAATTTGAATGCTCTTAGGAATGCGTACCGAATAAGTTCGTAATTCCCAGGCACTGACAATGGTGTCGGTACTACGTACCTTAAATTTATTTGAATTTACCATTATTACAAATGGGGCTGCTCCTCTGGAGCTATGTCAGAGGCACAGCGTGCCGCCTCCTTTGTAGTAAATAATATAAGTACCTTTTTAAGGTGCAGCGCACCGTCACCGGATTATTTTATTAAGGCTAATTGTGATTTCGTCAAATACCGAAGTTATTTCGTACCCCTCATATATAAGACAACAAAAATCAAAAGCGTCAATGAAAATCTAAAGTAACAAAAAAAAGTATAAAAATTTATTTTAATGCAATTTATTGAGAACCAATGTTTTAATATCCGGATAAAATTTTTTTTAGTATAAAAATATCAACAATGCCCGTTTCGGCTACTGACGTTTTTTCTTGAACTTGTCTTATAGTTGAATGTGCGCATGATTCTATTTTATTTTAAAACATTTTTATAAAAAAACAAAAGATGAAAAGATTATTATTAATAACAGCAATTCTCTTTATATGGAACATATTATTAATTGGCCAAGAAGGAATAAAGGTAGAGGGAGCAATCTTGATAGGAAACTGTGACAATCCAATACCAGAAGGAGGAACGATCCGTTGGACAGGAAGCGACTTTGAAGGTTGGAATGGCACAGAATGGCTGTCATTGACAGGGTGCTGTGATGAATCACCTATTGTAGATGGGTGCGGAAATACATACGAATCTATAACAATAGGAACACAAGAATGGTTGACAACAGATTTGCGTACGACGAAATGTAATGATGGTACACCTATTCCATTAGTAGAAGGTGATGACGAATGGGCAGGATTGAACACTACTGCTTATTGTTGGTATGATAATAATGAGATTGCTCAAACTGAAGATGGTTATGGGGCATTATATAATTGGTATGCGGTAAATACTTGTAATATTTGTCCAACAGGGTGGCATGTGCCTACAGATGAAGAATGGACAATATTGATTAATTTTCTTGGGGGAAGTAGTGTGGCTGGCGGTAAAATGAAAGAGGAAGGCCTGGTTCACTGGGTTGATCCCAATAATGCAACAAATGAAAGTGGATGGACTGGACTTCCAGGTGGCCTCCGTTCTTCCTCAGGAACGTTTGGTACTCTAGGGAACAATGGTTGGTGGTGGAGTTCTACTAATTCTGGCGAGGATGTTTGGCTCCGTAATTTAGATAATGTCTCTGCGGTAGCCTTTGATTATGACGGTTCTTATAAGAGTTATGGCTTTTCTGTTCGTTGCATAAAGGATTGAGCATCTAGCTAATTCCGATTTAATTTAACAAGCAACTTATCCCAGAAAAAATCTATGAAAACTAAAAAACCTT
>JAHDGC010000612.1 GCA_020627865.1 Saprospiraceae bacterium
CGTCGTAGCTGAGTTTATCGTGTTGTACAATTAATTCCCCAAAACGCCGGGATCGTCCTGTATCTCCCCTGAGATATCCAATCGTAGAATTATAATTTTCCGGCTTGGGGTTTTCTTCCGGACAAGTACAGTTGAAAGGCGTGTTATTCATATTGAAAAGGTAGCCGCAGTTCGGATTCTTCAACAGTAAGATACTATCTAGCGGCATATACTCAGCTGCCCATAAAGTTTCAGAAGTATTGCCTGGGACAACTGCTTCCCAATCATATTTTGGATTCCGATACGGGAAATGCCCATTGCTTAAAAACAAGATATTGTCCTTATCATCAGCATAGATTATATTTATACCGGGAATAGCTTGCATGCTAAGGGCCTCCTGAAATTCATCCAAGTTTTTAGCTTTATTCATCCAGAACCACTGTTCAGCAGCTTTGACACTCAAGTTAGAAGGATGCCTTAAGGCAAAAAAGCCAGATTTATTCTTGAATGTAGTCCCATATTTACTTTTGTAAAACTTTTTGCGAATAGGAATCTTAACTGGCCCAACTTTTACCTTAAACTTAAAATAGTATTTTTCCAGATCGAGCCATTCTCCATCAAATTTATATTTCAATTTTTCAGTAGGATGCATTTCGAGTTGAAAAACATCAGAAAGGTCAGGATAGTTTAAGGTATGTGCCCAGCCAAGGTTTTCATTGGTGCCGTGAAAAGGAGTAATCCCGCCAGCAAGTACGCCGCCTAGAAAATTCCAGCCTTCCTCACTATTGACGTGCACTTCATACCATGAAAAAGGGCCATCCAGTGGTTGGTGAGAATTGGTGATCAGCACGGGATTGCCATTTTCCATTTTTTTTCCATTGAAAGCAAAGGCATTGGACCCACGTGCAAAATCGGATTCCTTCGGATAAATCAGCTTGTCTTCAAAGAGGCGGATAATGTCATAATGGACATTGGTCATCAGAGTTAAAGAAAGTACATAGCCTTCGATGATGTCGGTTTCTTTAATGGGGAAAGAACTTTTATCTATAACCTGATCGGGATTAATTTCTGCAAAATCATTTAATGCCTGTACATAGGCGCTAAGGACTTTTCTAAATGTTGGTGAGAAGGCATCTTCAAACTTTTCCGCAACAATTTCAGATGGCCGGACAATATGACTCATCACGTCAAGGATAGCGCCTTCTTTGCCTTGAACCGAACCTAGCTTTCCGTGTAAGGCAAGAATAACCTCCTGCATTACGGGAAAGTTATCTTCGGCGGAGGCCCAAGCAAGCCCATACGCTGCATCAGCATCTGTCTTACCATAAATGTGCGGGACGCCCCATTTATCTCGGACAATTTGAACGTCTTTTGGATTGATTGGAGGGGAAGTGCTTTGCGCGAAATTGTAAGCTGGCATGATATTGAAGCATAGGAAAGCCAACAAACAATATTTTACTGTTTGTATCATGGAGTGGTAGATTTTCAGCAAAAATACGCAGATATTTAACTAAATACAATATCTTGATTGGTAAATATAGGCGAAAATTCGTCTTTATTCTGAATTCCTGTTTAGATGAGCAACAAAAAAAAGGTGATCTGTTGCCAGATCACCTTCTTAAAAAGAATTTTATCACCTATGACAATTTTATTCTTCTTTCTTTTAGGCTAACTCGAAACGATCAAGATTCATCACTTTATCCCATGCGGCAACAAAATCTTTTACAAATTTCGCTTTAGCATCAGAGCAAGCATAAACTTCTGCTAGTGCCCGCAGTTCTGAGTTGGAACCAAAAATCAAATCGACTCGCGTACCGGTCCATTTTACCTCACCCGTTTTGCGATCGCTTCCCTCAAAGACAGTATCGTCTTCGGAAGTCGCTTTCCATGTTGTACCGAAATCTAGTAGATTGACAAAGAAGTCATTGGTCAGACTACCAGGTGTTTTTGTGAAAACACCATGTTGTGATCCGTTAAAATTAGTACCAAGCATACGCATGCCGCCAACTAGAACAGTCATCTCAGGTGCAGTTAGATTCAGCAAGTGTGCTTTATCCACTAACATGGATTCTGCGGATACGGTGTATTTACTTTTCATATAGTTGCGGAATCCATCTGCTTGTGGCTCAAGGACAGCGAAAGATTCTACATCTGTTTTTTCTTGGGTAGTATCCATACGTCCAGGGGTAAAAGGTACGGTGATGTCGTGTCCAGCATTTTTAGCTGCGGTCTCCACACCTACACATCCGCCTAATACGATCACGTCCGCAAGGGAAACTTTTTTCCCACCAGATAATGTGCCATTAAATTCTTTTTGCACACCTTCTAGCGTATCTAATACTTTACCCAACACTGTAGGATTGTTCACAGCCCAATACTTTTGTGGCGCTAGGCGAACACGTGCTCCATTTGCACCTCCTCGCTTATCCGAACCACGGAAAGTCGAGGCAGAAGCCCAAGCCGTAGAAACTAATTCAGATACGGATAAACCAGTTCCATGAATTTTCTTTTTCAAATCAGCAATATCATTCGCATCAACCAATGCGTGATCTACTGCCGGTATCGGATCTTGCCAAATCAATTCTTCCTTCGGAACCTCTGATCCGAGGTATCTAACAACAGGGCCCATATCACGATGAGTCAGTTTGAACCAAGCACGCGCGAATGCATCTGCAAACTCATCTGGATTTTCGTGGAAACGTCTGGAGATTTTTTCATAAGCTGGATCCATACGCAGGGAAAGGTCTGTCGTAAGCATAAAAGGTGCATGCTTCTTGGCTGGATCGTGCGCATCTGGAACTAAGCCTGCCCCTGCACCGCCTTTTGGCTGCCATTGGTGTGCACCTGCTGGACTCTTAGTCAATTCCCATTCGTAACCGAAAAGGTTTTCAAAAAAGTTATTGCTCCATTTTGTCGGCGTGGTTGTCCAAGCACCCTCCAATCCACTACTGATTGTATCCGCACCTTTACCTGTACCGAAGCTGTTGTTCCAACCAAAACTTTGTTCTTCAATGGTTGCTGCTGCTGGCTCAGGACCTACATGTGCGGCATCACCTGCACCGTGTGTTTTACCAAATGTATGGCCGCCTGCAATAAGGGCTACTGTTTCATAATCGTTCATTGCCATACGGCCAAAAGTTTCGCGAATGTCACGTGCAGCTGCTATTGGGTCAGGATTACCATTTGGCCCCTCCGGATTTACATAAATCAATCCCATTTGGACAGCGGCAAGTGGATTTTCCAGTTCGCGTTCCCCTGTATATCTTTTGTCTGCCAGCCATTCGGCTTCCGTTCCCCAGTAAATATCCAATTCAGGATGCCAAACATCTTCTCGGCCTCCTGCGAAACCAAAAGTTTTGAAACCCATAGACTCCAATGCGCAGTTTCCGGCTAGGATCATCAAATCTGCCCAAGATATTTTCTGGCCATATTTTTGTTTAACAGGCCAAAGCAATAATCTCGCTTTATCCAGATTTACATTATCCGGCCAGCTATTCAGCGGGGCGAAACGCTGGGTTCCGAAACCTCCACCACCACGACCATCCGCAATACGGTAGGTACCGGCACTATGCCATGCCATACGAATAAAAAATGGCCCATAATGCCCATAATCTGCTGGCCACCAATCTTGAGAATCTGTCATAACATCAAAGATGTCTTTCTTAAGAGCCTCTAAATCAAGAGACTTAAACTCTTCGGCGTAGTTGAAATCCTCACTCATAGGGTTAGACATGGAGGAATGTTGACGGAGGATGTCTAATTTTAATTGGTTTGGCCACCAATCCCTGTTCGAGGTTCCTCCGCCTGCACTGTGTTTCAGTTGTCCGTTCATAAATGGACATTTGCCATTTCCATTATTATTTGCATTTTTACTATCCATATGATTTTAATTAAAGTTAGAAGATTATTGATGGCACAAAGGTAATCATTTTTGCAATAGATAAAAACAATGGTTTTAAAAAAATAATTGAACAGATAAATGCTTATAAGATATTTTTTTATGCGTGCATATTGCCAGCTTTTGTCTCGCCATATCGGATAATCAGTTGTTTTTAAAATGTTGTTTTGTTAATTTATTTAAAATAATATTTACAGGTAGTTGATTATCAATGATTGATTTTGCACAATCAAAGAAAGAAACCATTTTCCAATTCTGTCTTTTTATGGGTATTGGTGGCAAGTTGCAAGAAAATCGGCAAATAAATGAGAAAAGGCAAACAAAATGTTCGCAAATCATTAGTTTTTAAGGGAGAGATAAAGAGATGTATATGTCTTTAAGCAGACGAAATGTATTACTACTAAATGTGTGGATTCCAATCAACAATAAATGGCCACAGATTTTTTATGAAAATATAAAAAATCTGTGGTAAAATTTATATAATGTGTGTTAATGTTGCTGGGCAACGCGTTGCTCTGCTTGCTGCAATTCAAAAAGTAACTTTTCCACCGTTTTGTACCCCTTTAATCTTTCCGTAACTTCCAATTTTTCATTCAGCAAAACTAATGTTGGATAAGCTCGGATACTGAGGAAGCGCGTCAATTCATGTGGACTATTTCTGGCCATTTGATTTCGGGTAGCATCATAATTCGGGTTGGCAAAAGTTTTTCCATTAAAGTTTACGGCTTCACTAGATTCTGCATTAAACTTTACGGCATAAAAATTTTGGTTGATATACTGGATAACTTCGGGGTCTTTAAATGTCTGGCTATTCATTTTTTTACAAGGGCCACACCAGGGTGTATAGACATCCACAAAAATTTGCCGGGGTGCTTTGGCTGACAAGGCCTGTGCCTCTTCTAAAGAAACCCAATTGATTTCCGTACTGCTTTCCTGTGCAGAAGGTTTGCAAGATATAAAAATAGATAGTAATGAAAATAGTAAGAATAAATTTTTCATAAAACAATACTTTTGTAAGTATATTACTGCGAATACAGCATTATACTGATGTTAGTAATTTTAAGGCT
>JAHDGC010000613.1 GCA_020627865.1 Saprospiraceae bacterium
TTGTGGATTATTCTGGCAATGAACTTTCATGCTGTTTGCGCACAATCAGATAGCACCATACTCAGTTACAAGGAGTACCTAGGCAATATATTGTTACATCATCCTATTGCGAAGCAGGCAGATTTAAAAATGAAGTTGGCCACAGCTGAGATGCTGGGTGCAAAAGGCTATTTAGATCCTAAAATTTCCGCAGCATGGCAACAGAAAAGTTTTGATGACAAGTTGTATTATCGCCAATACCAAACAAAATTACAGTTGCCGACACGGTTAGGAATTGATGTTGTCGGTGGATATGAAAACACGGAAGGCCTCCTTTTAAATCCTGAAAATACAACGGATGACTTTGGCTTGTGGCACCTGGGCGTGGAAGTAAATATATTACAGGGATTGCTGGTAAACGAAAGAAGCACGGCACTTGACCAAGCAAAGGTATTTCAAAAATTGCGACAAAATGAAAGACAGATTATCTTAAATGATTTAATTTACCAAGCATCAACAGCTTATCTTTTATGGCAACAATACACTTACTTCCAGCAGGTTCTAACAGAAAATGTATCTATTGCGAATACTTATTTTGAAAGCACTAGGCAATCTTACCTTGGCGGCGAGAAAACGGCAATGGATACTTTAGAAGCTTTTATCTCCTACCAAGATGCATCCGTACTCCGACAAAAGAACGAAACGGGGCTGATAAAGTCTAGACAGATGATAGAAAATTATTTGTGGTATGATGAGGTGCCGATTGAGCTTAGGACAACAACGAAGCCAGAAAATTATGAAAATAGGTTGTTCTCAAACTTTGAGGAATTGAACAACAATACTTTGGGCACCCATCCGATTTTGTTGTCTTCCATCAATAAACTTGAAAACTTGGAAATCGCACAAAAATGGAAACGGGAAAAATTAAAACCCAAACTCAAGCTGGGCTATCATCCCTTATTGGCCACTTCCCCAAATAGTATTGTGCCCAACTTTTCCATGAATGATTATAAGTGGAAATTCGATTTTGCTATGCCCTTATTTTTGAGGAGTGAACGGGCAAATATCCAAAGGGGAAAAGTAAAGATTCAGGAAACAAAGATGGACATTCAAAACAAAAGAAATGAGTTGCAAAATAAAATACAGGGCAGTTGGCAACAGCAGTTACTGTTGCAGGAGCAACTTAGTATTTTAAATGAAAATATAGAAAGTTATAGACGATTATTGGAGGGAGAACAGGATAAGTTTACCTATGGGGAAAGTTCTGTTTTTATGCTAAACAAGAGACAGGAAAAATATATCGGAGGTCAATTAAAGTTGATCGAAACGTACACCAAACAACAAATGGAATTGTTGAACTTTTTGTATTTTTCTAATCAGTTGGTGGAAGAGTAACGAGCGGATAAAAAGTATTAAAGATTCGTTTGAATAATTGGCTAAAAAAATAAACGGCCTCAATCAAGAGACCGTTTACCATAACCAAGTTTAAAACAATGTTTTATATTTACATTTTTATGAATCCCTAATCTGCCCCTCCTTTCATCATGAAAAAAGGGGCATAAAAACTATTAGGATTCGATTTTCTTAACGGTATGAATATAAAATATGCTGTTAGCAAAGTAAAGTTCTCGACTTCAGCACATAACATTCTTATTACGAGTCAACCGACCCGTTAACCAATTTTCGCGGCTTCAACTTTAGCACGTTGTTTTGCAAGGCATGCTCCACTTCCTTCACCTGATTCTCAATCTTCACAGAACTGACCTCGATTAATTCCAATTCAATATCCCTGAATTCTGCATTGGTCTTGAACTCCTCAATAATCTCCACAACATCATGATGGATATTAATAGTCTTGGAAGCATCAATAATCACTTTTGAACCGTCGGGAATTTGGCTCAAGGTATGCTGAATGCTAGCCTTATTGATAAAGGTAACATCTTCTGCTAACTCCAAACGGATAGTGCCATCTTGCAGATGTTTTCCTGTTTCGAATAAAAAAGGTTTCTTATAATTATCATAAAGAATGTAGAAAATAGCGACAACCAATCCGATTCCGATTCCCATCAAAAGATCGGTAAGAACGATCCCTAAAATCGTTACCATGAACGGGACAAAGTGACGGTGCCCTAAGGCATACATTTGCTTGAACAGAGCCGGCTTGGCCAACTTGTATCCTACTAAGAAGAGAATTGCAGCAAGGCTCGCTAGTGGGATCAAGTTCAAAATCGCAGGAATAGCCATCGCACATCCTAACAATATAAATCCATGAAATATAGCAGCCATTTTAGTTCGTCCGCCTGATTGAATATTGGTAGAACTTCTTACGATAACCTGCGTAATGGGCAACCCTCCAATCAAACCAGAAATGATATTCCCAATCCCTTGTGCTTTCAACTCACGGTTGGCAGGAGAAACCCGTTTGAAGGGATCAAGTTTATCCGTCGCTTCCAAGCAAAGTAAAGTTTCTAAACTGGCCACTACAGCGAGTGTCATTCCCGTTATCCAAACGGCAGGATTGGCAATTTGGCTAAAATCAGGGAAGGTAAATTGGGAGAAAAAACCACCTAAGGTTTCTGGCACAGGAATAGCGACCATTTGATCTGCCCGTAGCCCAAAATCAGGTAAACTCTGGAACAGTAGATTCAGAAAAATACCCAGACTGACCACAATTAATGGCCCCTGTACGATTTGGAATATTTTGATCCGCTTCATGAACGGTTGCTCCCACAGGATTAAAATTGCAAGAGACAACACCGTTATGGTAATCGCTGCTGGGCTAACGGCCTCAAACATATAATACAATTGCGAAAAGGTGTTATGGCCATCTGCTGTGGCAAAGGACAAACTCCCTTCATAATCTTTATCATAACCCAATGCATGTGGAATTTGCTTCAAAAAGATAATAATCCCGATACCGGAAAGCATCCCTTTAATTACAGAATTCGGGAAATAATATCCAATAATACCGGCTCGGGCGATTCCCAATAGCAATTGAAAAACACCACCCAGAACTACGGCCATCAGGAAAATTTCAAAAGCACCTAGCTCCTGGATAGCGGTTAGTACAATGACAGCTAATCCTGCAGCGGGTCCACTAACCCCCAACTGGGAACCACTCAATGCACCTACAACGATTCCGCCTATGATACCCGCGATAATTCCGGAAAATAAAGGCGCACCAGAAGCGAGGGCAATCCCCAAACACAGTGGCACCGCCACTAGAAAAACAACAATAGATGCAGGCATATCATACTTGAGGTTGCCCACAATACTCCAGTCCTTGTCTCGACCCATAATGTTTAAATTTTTAAAGTTGACAATAGCATAGTATCACCAATTGTTACAATTGATGCCCTATAATAAATAGTATAAATTGCGTTTTAAATATTAGCAGTATTGTAACACAAATATACGATACTTTGTTCAATAATAGCAATACTATTATAAATAATTACCCAACTTTTTATCCACATGCTATTGCTTAGATGCCTGATTTTCTTATATTTGTGAGGAAAAGTAAGCGTTAAAAAAAATTTATTTTTTTTTTGGAAAGCGGTCAAAAATTACCTGAAATAATGTAAATGCTCTTAAAATGGCCATTGGAATTAAGATCACATTAAATGAGGGGCTTTATCTTCGTGATCCCCAAGAAACCACGCTCGGGAAAAAAATTATCAAGCACAGTATCTTGCTGATTGATGATATTGGCTTTGAAGCCTTCAATTTCAAGAGATTAGCGGCACATATGGAGTCAACAGAAGCCTCCGTATACCGCTACTTCGAGAACAAACATATGCTCTTGCTTTATCTGGTAAGCTGGTACTGGGAGTGGGTGAGTTTTCTGATTGATATGAATACGATGAACGTTGACAATCCCAAAAAACGCATGAAAATCGTTATTCATACGCTGGTGGCGGCCTCTAAAGAGAATCCTTCTATAGATTATGTCAATGAAAGTGTCCTCCACCGGATCATCATCGCTGACGGGAGTAAGGCTTATCATATCAAGGATATTGATCGAGAAAATAAGGATGGGTTCTTCTTGAATTATAAATCTCTGGCCGAAAAAATTGCTAAGGTGATTACGGAAATTAATCCAAAGTTCCCTTATCCTCGCACATTGGCAACCAATCTCTTCGAGATGGCCAATAATCATATTTACTTCGCGCAACATCTGCCTCGCTTGACCGATGTTAAAGTCAAGGAAGATAATTTTGAAGAGGTCGAGCAAATGTTGGAGTATTTTGCCTTTAATCTGCTGAAGAAAAAATAGTAGTATTCAGAGGAAAATTCTGCCATCGCTCCCCTGCTAACCATTATTTGTCAAAGCGTATGCATTCAAGGAAGTCGCTGTAATTAACCACAAAAAATAAGGAAGGATTAGTAGTGACCAAGCGCCCAATGTTGCCCTATATTTAAACAAAAAATACCCAATGAGTAGGGTCAGCAATATGATCACCACTAGGGCCAACAGGATTTGGTGATACTTAAAAAAAACGGGATTCCACGAAACATTCAGTACCCATTGCGCTATAAATAATCCTAAAAGAAATTTACGATCACTCACCGTCTCCCATGCATGAGCCATATAGAATGCAAAACAAATCATGATGGTCGTCCATGCCACGCCGAAAAACCAGCCCGGCGGCGTCCAAGGGGCTTTATTCAAATTCATGTACCATTCGGAAGTTGGGCCACCGCCCATGAGCAGGCTGCCGATGCCTAAAGCGGCAAAATTTAAGACTAGGAATATGATTAGTTTGTAGATCATGGTAGATAGATGTTAGATTTTAGATTTTAGATCCTGCCTGTCGTGCGACAAGCAGGCAGGCGCTTTGCTCTTAGATGTTAGATCCTGCCTGTCGTGCGACAAGCAGGCAGGCGCTTTGCTTTTAGATGTTAGATTTAGACTCATTTTTCAGTCAATAATGCCACCTGTTCCG
>JAHDGC010000614.1 GCA_020627865.1 Saprospiraceae bacterium
TGGTGTATCAAATACTAGGGTAATAAAGTAAATAAGTATAGTAATAGTATTACACGGCATCTATGCTCTCTGTGAAATGTTGTAAAAAAGAATCTAAGTAGAAATCGTGCCCGTTTACAACGCTTAATCAAAATTAATAAAATTTCTGAATGATGTAAAGAATGGGAAGTTACGAAAAAACTACAAAAAGTAAATCCTCAACTCGCTATGGCAGGAGCAAAACGTATAAACAACTTAAAATCAATGGTTTAAAAACAAGAAAATGATTACAACTTCAAAAAAATAATTAATCTTAAAAAAATCTTAAAACTATGAAAGGTATTTCGGACGACAATAATTGGAGTCTTGTTGTGATTGGTAGGCTACTTGGCAATCAAACAAGCGACTACCCTGACACTAAAGCTGCCCTCTCGAAAAAGCGTCTGATTTCTGGTCGTGATTGATAATTTGTTGCCTTTTTTCAGCCGTCACCTTAATTACAAGGCTATACATTTCCGAAAAAGTATCTGACCGCTACTAGTCACTTTGTGAACATACTTTCCCGCAGTTCTATCCTATCTTCTCGAATTCTTTCAGAAATTACAGCCTTGATTTCCTCACATGTTTTTCGTCGCCTTTTAGCTCCCATTTCTCCATCGAATTGCAAACAATCTTCTCCTTTTAAAATAGCACCAAGCGTGATACCATTGCGCAACCAAGTGGCAGCCTTATGCCTGAAGTTGGAAAAGCTGTAACTATATGCCCCATCTCGAACTTGCAGGTAAATATCAAACAATATAATTCCGACCCTATTATCCTCCCGATTAAGTGCATAAGGTTCATATTCTAAGAAACTGGTAAAAAACAATTCTCCGGTCGCCTCGTCCCGAATTTCCGGTAAGGTTTCTGACGACTCATAATGGTCTCTAATATACCTTAACGCATTATCCCAAAGCTCTCCTTTATTCTTCCCTGCCACATCCACGACATCTCGGTAAAGGAGCATTCTTTTTGGGTAAATATTGTTATAAGTTAAATCATTTTCCTTAAGATGCGCATACACATGTCGCCTAACAGAACCCATCAGCCATTCCGCTTGTGTTTCTGCCACAGCAAGGAGATCTTCACAAACTTGCCAATCGAAATCAGCTCCAATTTCAGGATAAGCGTCAAAATTCATGCAGAAGATATCATCCTTAATCCAGATCGAATTTTCTTCCCCGACAAAGACAAAGTCAGCTACTGTCATTTTACAAAAATCATTTTCGATTTCCATTTCAATCGTGTAAGCAATATTCCCTTTGAAATCTGAAAAAGTAATCACATCATCTTCATATGCTGTTGTCGTATTATCCAACTCCAACTCACATTGATAAGGTAAATAAGCCCTTGCGTGTAATTTCCCTTGTTGCTTATCTTTGATCTTAAAATTTTCATTAGCATCATCAAAAAAACGTGCACACCATAAACGGCAAAGTTCAAAAACACGCTTATGATCTGCTCTCCTTACTGGGAAGCTATCTTGATAAACAAGGCCAGCAGTATGTGACAATTCTCGATAATCTTCAACATTTTGTTTACGCAAACAACGCTCCAAGGAGCTTACAAAATTATAGGCATAATCTTCGACAAAAATCCGTGCTCTTTGCCCCATAGCCCGTCGCTGCTTTGCTGTAGAAATCCCCATACTTTCCCTTGGTATCGTATACCCTTCCCTAGTAATTACGCCATAGTTTGCATTTCTTCCATTCGACCTGTTCCCTATAATTTCAAAATTAGAAAGTGTACAAATATAACGTCCGTCCTCAACTTCTATGTCTACAAAATAGTTAATCTTGGAATCATAATCATAAGACATGTAATACACCGCATTGAGTTCGCCTCGTTCAATTTCATCAACTTCCAGGGCACTATTTCCCAATTGTTTTTTTAACCAATTTTTAGCATGCACAAAAAGGGATTCTTTACTCATCTCGGGTAGGACTTGCTCATCCGAAAAGGCAAGTGGCTCTTGTGCACATGTTGTTTCAACAAAATAAATATTACAGAAAAACAACCAAAAGAGCAAGTTTATCCCATTTCTCACAAAGCCAATACAACAATTCATACCCGAAATCATTTATTTAGACAACATTTTTTATATTTCTTCCCGCTTCCGCAAGTGCAAGGGTCGTTTCTGCCGATTTTTGGGGTTGTTCTTTTGACTGTTCCGAAATCAGGAGAGGTATAATTCGGCTCAATTTGTTCTTTTCTATTCGGTTTTGATGGTTCTCGATAATATAGCCAGTTAGAAGATGCATATTTATATTTGCCAAAAATATTACCCCGCATCTTACGTTTTGCATGCCCAGGAATGCCATCTTCCATTGATTCTGCTATATCTTCATAAGTTCCGGCAACCCCTATAAAAACCCAACCCCGTTCATAAAGTTTCTTAATCTCAGGAAGTAGTTCTTTTGCATTTATGTAATACAAGTCAACCACCAAGGAAGATATAGCATCTCCATTTATAGCCCGGTCATCATCTTTTAAAAGCAATAACCGTTCGAGAAAATTCCGATACCACTTTATCACCTCCTCTCTTCTCTCTGGAAAGTGCAAAGCAACCTGACAAGCAACAATACTTGGTTGAATTTTAATTATCCAAGAGTTTTCAGGTTCAAAAAACAGTGTTGAAAGCAGCTCTAATTTATGATTTGCAATAGCCAATAGCTCTTCCCATATATTTTCTGTAATAGCATCTGCAAACCAAAACTCCGGTACGTCTTCACCTTGACGTAAAAGATTCAGCACAGTAGGTAAGGCTTCCTCTGCATTTAGATCGGCCAAAGTCCAAAGTGCATGATGAGGAAAACACATTTCCTCAAAAGGAATATTATCGTTACCCGAAAAATATTCATACCGATCAACAGCATCTTGCAAGATCGCCTCCATGTCTTTCACCAATGTCTCTCTTGGAAGCTCCAAAATAGCCTTTACCTTATCCTGCGGTATATCCATTCCGTATTGATAAAAAGCATCTACCTCGGGATGGTGGAATGTAGGTTTATTTTCTTTTTGCATATTTTAAATTTTATGCAAAAATAACAGTTATTGTATTAAAATTGTTGCTTTTGATAAAAAAATCAATCCAATATCGAAGACATGTTTTCCTGTAAGGCTTTCCGCTCTTCTGCCACCATTTCCGCAATCAATCCCTTGATGTATTTACAAACCCTCAGTTCCTTATCTATGTAAGTCCAATTATGATATTCTAAACATTGTTCTGCATTAGAAATCTTACCCAATGTAATGGGTGTTTCCAACCAAGGAGAAGCTTCATGCCGGAAGTTAGCATAGCTACAGCTGTACTCCCCATCCCGAACCTGAATGTACACATCGAATAAAATAGAACCTGCCGTCGTTTCTTTTTCATTCAGGATGCAGGGATCATACATCATAACATTCGAACAAAATAACTCTCCAGATTGCTCATCCAGTATTTCCATTGTCGTTGCCGTTGCACCATAATATTCTGATACAAATGCATAGGCTTTGTCTAACAGCTCTGCCTTTGTCGCTCCCCTAACTTTTACCACCTCTTGGAAAACCAACATATCTTTCGGAAAATAATTGTTATACGCAACCATTGGATTTTTGGTATAATTGCTAAGATGCCTGTTAAAAGTATCAAAAACCCAAGCTGCATGCTTTTTAGAAACCTCCTTAAATTCAAGGCAAATTTCGTTGGCATATTCATACCCTATTCCAGGGTAATCATAAAAGTCCATACACATGGTTGCATCTGTAATCACATTTTGGCGATCTTTGTTGATAAAGGTAAAATCCGCAACTACAATCTTACAAAAATCATCTTCTATTTTTATGGTCATACTGTAGCCCAACTTCCCCTTGAAGTTAGAAAAGGAAACTTTATCGTTCTTCTTTTCTGTCATAATATTATCCAATTCCAACTCAGATTGATAAGGCAGATAAGCTCGTGCATACATTACCCCATTCTGCTTATCTTGCTCTTGAAGGACTTCATTAGAATTGTTGAAAGAGCGGGCAAACCAAAGCCGGCAAAGTTCAAAAACACGATCACCATCAAGTCCATTAACAGGAATACTATCTTTGTAAACTAAACCACTCGGGGCCATTGATTCGAAGTATTTTTCCGAAGGCAGATTATCCAAATACCGCTTTAAGTCCACCTGTGTTTTATGAACATACCAAGTCAACTTCCTTTTCACATCATTATTCAGGATTCTCTTCTGTCTTCGTGTAACAATTGTTGCACCGAATTTGGGTAAACAATATTCTCCATCTTTCAAGTGTCCATATTCGACATATAGCCCTCCGTTTTTGACCCCAAATAATTCAAAATTGGAAAAGCTAAGGTTATACTTCCCCTTGGCAACTTTAACATCCACATCAAAATAAATATTTCCGCTAAATTCAAAGACGGCCAATTCATCCGGAGAGTTGTAAACCATAAGATTTTCTCCCAAGACAATACCATCCTCAATATCAGACACCTGCACCTCCCCTGTTTTTAGATTTTCTTTCAGCCACTTCTGGATATGGACAAAAAGGTATTCTTTACTTCGATCGGGAACTTCTTGCTCATCGGTATAGCTTAACAGATTTTGGGTGTATGTTGTTGTAAAAATCAGGAACTGTGAGAGTACAATTAGGCAAAACGTTTTCATATGCGCAGTTTATTAATAAAAAATTTTCTTAAAACATGAGATTATATTTGTGTTATTTGGAAATAAAGATAACATAATCATTATTTTTCTGGGCATAAAATTGAAAAGATGTAGTTTATTAGCAAAAAATATTCAGGTAATTAGATGATCTTATTTTGGATAAATAATACTATTTGAATTAAGATTAAAACATAAACATTTAATAACAAATAATTATACTTGAAA
>JAHDGC010000615.1 GCA_020627865.1 Saprospiraceae bacterium
GATTCTTGTTTTGATAACACTAATAATTTCCATATAAATTCGTGACATATTTGGAGCATTACAAATTTAATAGTCAGTATCTTGATTTTCATGATTGCATTGGTTAAAAAATCAAGCCAATCATGGTTTAGACAGTTAACGAAGTGCGCAACACATGAATGCAAGGTAACACCTAATTTGTCACACATACTTTTCATATAATTCCTTCTTTTTCATCTCTTCTGATCATTATTTACAAAGCTCGGCAAGCAGAACTTGTATTGCTGTTAATTTGTATGTGTTTTATGTAAATCTATAAGACGCTGATATGGTGAAATACCTGATTTTGCGGTAGTGCCGTTTTCTAACAAAAGTACACCATTACTTAACTCATGAGAACCGATAGCTAAAACAATACAATTTAATCGGAAAAACTAGTTTATCTTGCAACTAGTTTTCTCATAGTATGTTTAATTTTCCTACACCTTTCTCCCTTCTGAGGTGTAGGATTTTTTTTGCCCCTTACTTCTCCCATATCAAGTACGATTACTTTACCAATTTCAAACACTTTGCCAATTTGTATATGTTTTGGAACTGACTTTATTTTAAATAATAAAAAAAAATAGGTGTAATAAATTCATTGTCAAATAATTTTACCACTTTCTAAGTCATTTATGCCGTTTACCTCCTGCATCTACCATATAATAAAACTGTATAAATCATATTAATAAAAAGTGTTATCTTTGAACTGTGTAGTTTTCTCATAGTATGTTTAGTTCTCCTACTCCCATTTATGCCTCCAGGGTGTAGGAGATTTTTTTATTAAAGTGATATTACAAGGTAACTTTGTCTTTCCACGTTTCTCTCAGACAAAAATGCAGTACCGGGAGTATTTCGTTAAAGGATTGTTTTTCTCGGAACTGCTTTTTTATGCATGCTATGCTTCCTAAGTTTCAATATTTCCCCTACTTTTGGCTTTTGACTTTCTACCTTTGAAACTTATCTATGCGAAAATTAACCTTAAAGGAACTCAACAGAATTAGTGTTGAAGCATTTCGACAAAAAGAAAAAATACCTGTAATTATAGTGTTGGACAATGTTCGCTCTGGGCTTAATGTTGGCTCGGCTTTCCGAACTGCGGATGCTTTTGCGCTTGCAGGGATTTACCTTTGTGGGATTACTGCCCAGCCACCACACCGAGAAATTTTAAAGACGGCCATTGGAGCGACAGAAGCTGTTCATTGGAAATATTTTGATAAAACGGAGGAGGCTGTCGTAGCATTAAAGGAAGAGGGTTTCCGGATTGTTGCCATAGAGCAAGCCGAAGGAAGCACCATGTTGCAGGATTTTGAAGTTGCCCCGCAGGAGAAACTGGCACTGGTCTTTGGCAATGAGGTCAAAGGGGTCGGAGAGCCAACAATGGCTTTGGCCGATACCTGTCTAGAAATTCCACAGTTTGGCACCAAACATTCCCTAAACGTCTCGGTAAGCTTGGGTATTGTCGTTTGGGAGATATTTAAGCAAATGGGATTTCAAAAATAAGTATTGACGATGTCTTCAAAGCTACTGGTTTGCTTCAAGCTAACCAGTAGCTTTGACACAAAATTAAAACACTACCGATACCGCCTGATCTCATCAAAACGCAAGCCCATACGTAATCCGGCATACAACTGTAATAAATTTGTCGTATTGCGATCTACTATCGTTTGCGGAACGGTCTCCAACGGGTCAGCATTCCATTTCGCAGCTAAAACATAATAGCCCTTTACAATAGGGGTTATGGTGAGCAATTCGGAGAAGCCAATGTCCAGACCGATGCCAGCCCCGATACTGAAGGCAAAACTATTGTTGTTTTGTTCCAGCTGGCGGCTATTTATCTTATTGATAAAATAATTTATACCAGGTGCTACTTGCAAGAATAAGCCTTTTTGCAATACATCTCCATCTTTGCTGAACGTAGGGCAATTGCAATCGCCTTCCAAATCCAAAGGGTAAATATTGGTTTTCCACTCAAAACCCAACATGGTGGCCGTGATGGGAATAATTTCTCCACCAGAAATTTGGGTATCATTAATATCGCTGCTAAAGCGAGAGAAACTGAACTCCGGCATCATTTCCAATCGGGTATTTTTTAAGGCCTTGAACCAATAATCTATACCGATTTTATACCCACCTTTTAAGATAAAATCTTCATTGGTTTACAGCATTTCATTAAACATCTCTGGCCATTCGGAACTGATATTTTGGCGGTATCCGAAATTTAACCCGATCTGGGCATCCAGCTGTAAACTGATACCACAGAGCAATAAAAGATAGGTATATTTTTTCATAAGCGGTCGAATTGTAGTGTACGATGTTAGGTAATGTATATGTAGGATTGGTTAAGATTGTTCAATTGTTCCCTACAATAATCCTTCATTAAAACGCAATTGCAAATATAAAAGTATGAAATGGTTATGGCAAATAAAATAACGATTGGTATTTTAAAGTAGATGATTTAACCTGTACTTACATGGCTCATTTTTTGATGATTTTACAAGATAATTCCTCTGATTCTCAGACCAGTGCTTTAGGCTAATGCTACAAGTATTCAAAATAATGGTAAATTGATGGCCTTTTTATTAAGTTATAAAAAATCTATCTTACTGACTGCTTTTTACATGATTGGTATACAATTCCTGTACGGATTTGAACCCAAAACTGATAGCCTTCAGTGTATTGCTCAACAATATAATGACGGAGATACTTCACGAGCACATATTCAGGTGATTGCTGATTTAGGAGATGCTTTTTTTGATGAAGGAGACCTTTCTTCTGCGCTTGTAGCTTTCGGACAAGCACTTGAGCTTGCAGAAGAAGCTGCAAATGCAAAATACATTGCTTATTGCCATTTGGGTATTGGAGAGATATGCTTTTATCAAGCAGACTATGGATGCGCCGAGGGAAATATTGCCTTTGTGCTGAATAATCATCATTTAAATATAACTGCTAAGGACTCTGCTTACGCTTTCTGGAAGTTAGGGGATATTACTGCTTACAGTGGTCATCTGGGAAAAGGAAGTACTTACTATTTGGAAGCCCTTAAAGTTTATGAAAAGTTAGCCGATAGTATAGGTATTGCCTTTATATACACATCTATGGGCAATTTAAGGTTAAAACAGGACGCTCCTCATGAAGCACTAGAGGAATTTGAAGAAGCAATAGGTATTTATGAGGTGTTGGGAGTAGAAAAATATCTTCCAAATTGTCTATCCGGTATAGGTGATGCTTATAAGGCAATTGGAGAGTGGGAAAAAGCTGTTTTTTATATGGAAAAAACACTTGCATATGATTTAGAAGAAGGTAATATTTATAACATCAGCTATAGTTACCATGCTTTGGGAAGTGTACTGATTGAACAGGGAGAATTGGATCGGGCAGAGGAGTTATTATTTAAATCACTTGAAATGCTAAAAGACTTTGGAGATCAGGAAGAACTCGTGGGAGCTTATGGGACACTTGGAACACTTTTTTCTCGCAAAAATAATTATAAAAAAGCTTTTGACTATTTTAGCATTGCAATTTCAAAAGCAGAAACATTGAATATAATGCCTTTGACGAAAAAGGTACACAAACAAATAGCGGATGCCCACCTGCTTTTTGGCGAGTACAAGGAGGCTTATCAGAATAAGGAAAAATATTATGAAATCAAAGAAGCTCTTGTTAACGAAAAAATAGAAAAAAATATAGCGGAATTATATGCTACCCATGAGCTGGAAAAAAAAGAACAAGCCCTTGATTTGCTGACTAAAGAACGAGAAATAGAACGCTTGAAAAATGAAAAGGAATTGAATATACTTAACAAGTGGTTGCTGAGTATGGGCGTATTGGCTTTTGGTATTTTTGTCTTTGGAGGCCTATTGCTATTCAAAAAACAAGTGGACTACAATAGGGTGCTGACGGATAAGAATAATCATATTGAGGAACAAAACCACAATTTAATTGATATCAATGGGAGGCTGGAGCAGGCCAATAAGGATCTGGAACAATTTGCTTACATTAGTTCCCATGATTTAAAAACACCACTCCAGAATATTGGGAATTATGCTGGCTTACTCCGGCAGCGTTATACAAAATTGCTAGATAAAGATGCCATCACTTTTTTGGGCTTCATCACGGATGGCATTGATCAGATGAATGCGCTATTGGATAATATTTTATCTTATTCTGTGGTAACAAAGCCGTCATCCAAAAAAGAGCTTGTAGATTTAGATGAAATTGTGGGCAAGGTATTACATAATTTAAGGCCAATGATAGCAGAACGGCAAGCACAGATTGATTTTCATCCTTTATCTTCTGTAGAAGGTGACCCCATCCAAATCATGCAAGTATTCCAAAATTTGATTGGGAATGCCATTAAGTTTGTACCAGCAGATCGGAAACCGATGATTCGCATATATGGTGAAGTTGCGGAAAACAATATGTATAAAATTGCGATTACAGATAATGGCGTAGGAATAAAGCCAGAATACCAAAGTAAGATTTTCGAAATTTTTAAACGACTACATACGGATACTGAATTCAAAGGTACGGGAATAGGTTTGTCTATTTGCAAGAAAATTATCAATCGACATGGTGGTGAAATTTGGATTGCATCAGATGGGGGAACCGGAACAACTTTTTACTTCACACTATTAAAAGCAAAACTTACAATTTTAAATCCTTCTAATGGTTTGGATGAAAAGTCAGTTATAAATCAGGCCTCGTGTAGCTAAATCGTTTCCCCCAAGGAGTAAGTAGTACTTCAGCTTTTATCTCTTACATTTCCGCTGTTTTATATTGCTAAAGAAAGAGATTTAAATAGGTTACAGAAATTTAGGCAATCGGATTAAAAACTGGTAAGTTTAAAAATTTTTCTTCAACCCCTG
>JAHDGC010000006.1 GCA_020627865.1 Saprospiraceae bacterium
GGATACCTTTTGCGGCAGCATCAGAATGTCTTTCATAAACAAAAGCCCCCAAATCACCATCATAATAACGAAGACTTCCGTCAAAATGCGGATAAGAATGGAAGCCGACCACATCAAAGTAAGCCCCACCTTTGAACGGGTAATTTCCCGTAACAGAACCATCATCGGGGTTGTCCGAATTCCGCAACACCGCATCCAGAAAACTCGGGAAACCAATACCGGAAAAAGTAATCATAGCGTCGGGGTCTACATGTTTGATGACCTCGTAGCTGATCCTCAACAGGCGTACCATATGGAAAACAGGTGCCCTTAATTTATAGTGGCACGGATCGGGATTATTGTCCCACCAGTTGCCTGGTTCACCGGGTCGGAGCCATCCCCTTTCTCCGGTGTAATCAAAGCCGGGTTCGTTCCAGATTTCCCAGAACTTGATATAATCTTTATAAATTAAAGCAGTTTTATACAGGTATAAAGCATAGTAATTTTCATCATTGACGGGTGTTCCATTTTCGCCATTATCCCAAATGTCTGCATAGATGCCCTCGAAAAGTTCGGATTGATAGCTTTGGCAATAATAAATCGGTTCCTTATGTTCTTCGGAAGGGAAACCTACAATTACTGTGTTATCTTCCAGTCCCAAATTTTGATAATGCTGGAAAGTTGGCAAGCGTAAAGAGTATCCCCAACGCTCTAGAAATTCCTCCGGCAAGAAAGGGCGCAATGCCTTGATGCCTGCTCCTTTGATGTCTGTCATATTGTTACCTGCTGCCAAATCTGCTAAGTCTTCATCCCGCCATTGTTGGCCATAAATGCCGAGGTTGCAACCGGGGCGGAAAGGTTCATCGTACGGTAAAATAAAATCGTTAGCAGTCATAGTCAGTGCGGGGTCAGCAGGCACTTCTGCGGTGATGGTTTCGCTATAGCTCACGGTGCCACATTCATTACCAACCGTTAATGTCACCAAGTAGCTGCCACTGGCTCCGTATACATGCATCGGGTTGGCATCCGTACTGGTAAAGCCGTCCCCAAAATCCCATTGGAAAAACTGGATACTCGGGTCTGTAATGTTATTAAAAACGACAATCGGGCCTGAAATCGCAGGCGTAAAGCTAACCGTCGGTTCCATTTCGATGTTCATACTACCGGTTTGTGCCGTGATGATCTCGCCAGATGCATTCCGGATTTCTAGGCTGACTTCAAAATTGCCGGGGTTATTGTAAGTAACTGCAGGAGCAGGATTAGAAGATGCGGCCGGAGTTCCCCCCTCGAAGTGCCATGTATAACTTGCTGCTCCCGGAAAAGTATTGCTTTGGTAATCAATAGAGACAGGAGCACAACCTTCAGCGACGGAAGTTTCAAAAATTTGATCTGTTAGAAATATGGGTGCGCCTGTAAGTTGAACCCCTTGCGCAGAGACCATTTCCGCATCGGCTGTTGTCGCAAAATCCCACTCTCTTTTCAATAAATTATTCAAACCTAAGGCTGCTGGAAAATTGTACACCGCGCTGGCTTCTTCAGATTCATCAATGGTCGTTTTTGCCCAGAGGACATAGGTGTAGTTTTGGTATTCATCATGGAAAGCTGCCCCTTTAATGTTATCCGGTAACTGTAAGGCTGCCGTTCTGGCCGGATCGTAGTCTTTCCAGAAAAGCAAATCGGAAGTTGTTTTGTAGCCGATGCCTTCTTCTGTCGGTTCTTGGAAATAAAGATTGTTGTATTCCATTTTTTTATAAAGCCCCATGGACTCAAACTCATCTATCACTTCATCGTAATCCCGTTCTTCTGCCAATTTGTAAACATGAAGTTGGAGAAAATTACTTTTAACCGATTCTATGTAAGCTTTGATCAAAAAATTTCGCTGTACTTCATTGCCACCGATGTATTCCTCAACGGGTTTTCTAGGAATATTACACTCCGTAACGATCCAATGTTTTTCCGGATAGGTATTGCCATCATAACCATAGTTGTCCAATACCGCTTGCAGATCATCCTGCACATTTCCAATACCATCAGCGGCTGCATCCGAGTGCCGGAAGTAATCAAAATCCATAATGTCATTGTTCCAAGCTTTCAGACTTCCGTCAAAATGTGGATAAGCATGGAAACCGACCACATCAATATACGCACCACCCTTGTGCGGGTATTCTGTATTAACACTACCATCTGCTGGATTATCCGTATTTCTGAGAATAGCATCCAAAAAACTAGGGTAGCCCACACCGGATACGGTTACATAACCATTCGGGTCAATAGTATGGATAATTTCATAACTGATTCTGAGGGTTCGGATATAGTGGAAGATGGGTGCTCTGAGTTTGTAGTCGCAGGGATCGGGATTGTTTTCCCACCAGTTGCCGGGTTGGCCGGGGTCTTGCCAGCCGTGTGCCCCCGAGTAATCAAAGCCCGGTTCATTCCAGATTTCCCAGAACTTGACATGATCCTTATAGTTGGACACCATTTTATACAGATATAAAGCAAAGTAGTTTTCATCGTTGACTGGCGTGCCATTTTCTCCATTGTCCCAGATGGGTGTATAGAGATTGGCAAACATTTCGGAACGGATACCGGAACAATAAAAGCTTGGATCTTGGTGGGATTCTTTTGGGAAACCGATAATTACGGTATTTTCTTCAAGTCCGATGTCTTCGTAATGGTCAAAGTTTCCTTCAAAAAAATCATAGCCATATTCTTCCATAAAAAATTCGGAAAGGGAAGGTCGGAATGCCTTGACACCGACACCGGGGACATCGAGAGCTTCATTTCCGGCCGCAAGGTTGGCCAGTTCTAATTCGGAGAAGGGCGGGAAAAAGCCAACATTAGAGGATGGGCGAAATTTGCCCGTGTAGGGTAAAACGTAATCGTTGGCGGTTTGTGTAATTTGGCTTTTGAGGACTATACCCGTAGAGAGTACAATAAGAATTGTACAGATAAAATTGTTCATGGAATCAGGTATTAAAATAGACTTTGTTACAAAGTCAGGTGTTAGCTGTTAGATATTTCAAATAATCAAGTTATTGTAAATGTCGTTGGGCTAGAGAAAACACTTGTTGTAGAAAGCACCGCAAAGGTACAAGAATAAAGGTAAATATAGATATAAATTATTAACATATTACACTGCAAATTCAGGAAATCTATATTCGTGTAATTTATCAAGGGAGGAAAGCTAGGATTTTTAAGAAAAAATTGTTGTTTGCCAGACACTTATGTGGTATTAATGTTTTAGATAAAATAAAAATCGGGCAGCCGCAGAGGGCCGTCCCGATCTATTTTTTAACAAAACCTTTATTACCAGAAGGCATTACTCAATAGATAACAAAAAGCATGCTAAATTGGTGGATTGTTGTTTTATTGTTTGCTTTCAATGAAGTTTAATTCTTTAAATCACCCTTTATCTTCGCCGTTGGCGGTATCAGGCACTTCGATTTCTATAGGAATTTCAGCCTTTTCTTCGGTAGTTTTTCCAAGATATTGTGGCAAATCCATTCCGGCCATGTTGAACAAATCATTCAGTGGTGGGACAGACTTGTATAGTCCGGAAACAAACTTTGAGGTGGAGTTACCATCTTCGGGGTTGCCATTGCCACCTTCCCAAACGGTAACTTTATCAATTTTGATATTCTTGATGGCTTCGACCTGTGTTTTAACCAGATCCTCCAGTTTATCCGCAATCAACATCAGGACAGCATCGCGAGAATCGCCTCCAGCAGCATCCACAATTTGCTTGAAACCTTCTGCTTGCCTGTTGAGGATTTCATACATCCCTTTCGCTTCGGCTTCTTTTTTCAAGAATATGGCATCGGCTTCTCCTTTGGCACTTCTACGTAATCTTTCCGCTTCCGCTTCTGCCTCAATTTCTATTTTGCGCTTTTCGATTTCTGCCTGCACAATGATATTGGCCTTTTGGGTGGCCATTTCCAGTTCGGCCCTCGCCAGTTCCGCTCTTTGTTCTGCAGCATAGGCTTCTTCAAGAGCATTTGCCTGCTGTACCTTTTCTGATGCCGTAGCGATACGCAATGCTTCCGCTTCTTTCTGGCGACGTTCCGCATTGGACTGTGCAATCTGAATCTGGGCGAGGTTTTCTCCGTCTATTGAGGTCGCCTGTGCATTAGCCTCCCCAATTTGGGCTTGTGCATTCGCTGCCGAAACTTGGATTCTTTGCTCCTTGGTTGCCTGTGCTTCCCCGATAGAACCATCCCGGTTTTTCTCGGCCACACTCATTTTGGCATCATTAATCGCTTTGGCTGCCGCCTCTTTTCCAAGTGCCTCGATATAACCGGATTCATCCTGAATATCGGTAACGTTTACGTTGATAAGTTGGAGGCCGATCTTACGGAGTTCTGCCCCCACGTTTGTGGAAACATTGGAAAGAAACTTATCTCTATCGGCATTAATTTCTTCAATATCCATTGTCGCCACGACCAAACGCAGTTGCCCGAATATAATATCCTTGGCAATATTCATAATATCATTATTGGTTTTACCCAATAGTCGTTCCGCCGCATTTTGCATGACACCTTCCGAGTTGGAGATGGCTACCGTAAATCTAGAGGGAACATTTACACGGATATTTTGCTTACTCAAGGCACCTTGCAAATCCACATCAATGGATATTGGTGTCAAATCGAGGTATTCATAATCCTGTATAACTGGCCAGACGAATTCGGCACCTCCGGCCAGACACTTGGCCGAGCCAGAATTTGTCCGTCCGTAAATAACCAGCACTTTATCCGAAGGGCATCTTTTGTACCTTGATGCAAAAAAGAATAACATGAAGGATACCAATAATGCCAACGAAAATAACAAGACCTGCTTCAAACATATTCTTCGTTTTTTTTATGAGGTTAAACAATTAGAGATTTTTGCACTTTTTGTGATCCAGAGATTGACATGGCTGGCAATGATATGTCGTTCCGATGGAACGCACAATATTATATTGTTCGGTATGAGCCGCAATATAGTGATCGGGACGCAATATATGATTGAGACGCAATGCATTGCGTCTCTACAGTAATTTTAAATCAACGGCGGGTTCTACAAGGATTAATTCATCGGATAATACTTCCACCACTTTTATTTTAGCACCTGTTGTTAAACTCTCTCCATTGGTAATGGCATCCAGTTCTCTCAAGGAACCATTGATGCTAATGTGTACTTTTCCTCTTCCTTTTTTATGAGGTGGAATGGTAAAATAAACCTCTCCGACATTATACAGCGCATCATTTACATCAACATTACCGGAAATACCCAATTGGGAAAATTTATACATTAAGTACCCGACAAGGAACATAGCCCCCAAGCCCGAAGCACTCGCAAAGGCAAGTGCGATTAGTCCCGTAGCACCAGCATTCAAGGCAAGCACACCTGCCCATCCGAAAAAGGTAAAAAAGGCAATGATGCTCCTTACGGAGAACACCGTAAAATCCGCATCAAAATCGTGTCCGACATCGGTATCCGTACTGATATCAATGTCGGTGTCCGTATCAAAATCAAAACCGATCAGGCTTAAGACGAACTGGATGACAAAGAGTACGCTAAAGACAATGGCTATCCCCCAGAAGATTTGTTCAATTCCGGTTAGTGTATTCCACCAATTTCCTAAAAATAGCAGCATGGGTCTTATTCTCTTATTTTTGTGAGTTTGAGATTAATTTTTCCTGCAAACATTCCAGATTTGCATCTCTGGCAACAACATGCCGTCCCGATGGGACTCTTTTCTTGTTTTTCTTACAATACACATTATTTTACCAATGTAGAAATCTTGTTGTTCACTTTAAAGATAAGCTTAAATCATAAAAACGGTTTATTTGTTCGACAAAAGGCAAGTATAATTCGCTAAAATGATTTTTTTGGAAAAGAAGTGAGGGATAAAATTGATATGTCAATGGAAATTTATACTTTGCTTAGGATAAAAATTATGGCTCTTGAAAAGCATTAGGTGTATGAGAAATGGTGCCGGTACGCTGTCTGCGTGACCCTGTCAGGCAGGCTCTAGAATTTATTCTTTTGCCTTTTTTCTACAAATGGGGTCGGAACCATGATTTTCTTGATTGGCGTGATTTACCTGATTTTTATCAAAGCATCAAAATTGCAAATATTATAAAAATGTCGGAAGCATTACGACGCTACATAAATTAAAAAACCATGAGAAACCAAATCTTTCGTGTCAACAAACAGAACATCTATCAGATAGATCAAACAGAAACGGTATTGGCCGATTTACAAGCAGGAGAAATCCGCTTGAAAGTTGACAAATATGCTTTCACTTCCAATAATATTACCTATGCTGTTATTGGCCACCAGCTGCAATATTGGAATTTTTATCCGACCGAAGAACCTTTTGGGATTATACCGACTTGGGGTTATGCGGATGTCGTTGCCTCAAAACATCAGGACATCAAGGAAGGAGAACGGTTCTATGGTTATTTCCCGATGGCCACTTATTGTACCTTACAACCGGACAACATCAGTGCATTGGGATTCTCGGAGAACGCTGCACATCGCAGGGCATTGGCACCAGCCTACAACAACTATGCTCGTGTGGCAAGCCGTATCGAGCTTGAGGATTATGTTCCGATCTTCAGGCCTTTATTCGCTACTTCTTTTTTGATTTATCAATTGCTAAAAGAAAAGTATTTTACGGAAGTAGACCAAATCCTTTTGACGAGTGCTTCTTCCAAGACAAGCTTGGCACTGGCGGCTATCCTTAAAAAGAATCAGGGAAAAGATGGGAAAAAAATTATGGGTTTGACTTCCTCCCGCAATCTTGATTTTGTGAAGACTGCATATTATCACGATGCGGTTTTTGCTTATGAAAATTACAAAGATATTTCACTAGAAAAAACAGTGATCGTAGACATTAGTGGCAATCACGAGTTATTGAAAAATCTATCTGTCCACCTGAACGACCAACTTGTTCACATTGTTTTGGTTGGATTGACAGATTGGAAATCAAGCAATATGGCCTCAAACCTCCCTAAATCGGAATTCTTCTTCGCTCCAACGCAGTTTAAGATATTTCGCAAATTGCACGGTGCAGAAAAGGCCAGCGAAATATTAAATGAAGCCTTGATGGATTTTATCCAAGCGATAAAACAAATGATGACATTGGAAAAGATAACCGACATGGAGCAATTGTCTAGATTATATTTAGAAATGGTGGATGGGAAAGTCGACCCTATGAAAGCATACTTGGTTAAAATTGTATCGAAATAAAAAAGGACGAATTGCAAAAAAGTCGTAAAACGACAAATAGACAATGTAGAACGGTGTAATCATTACAAACATATAGATTTTTTACAAAAATCATCCTGCTTTTATGCTGCCTCCTACTCCAAAACTTCTTACCTTTGCAGCCAAATCGACTAACAAACAATTATACTATCAAATGGCTAAAGTAAAGCTCTTTTCGGGTACAAACTCTTCATACCTGGCGGAAAAAATTGCAGATCATTACGGATACCCTCTTGGAGACAAAACCTTGATGCACTTTAGTGACGGGGAGATGCAGCCTGTCATCAATGAATCTGTTCGGGGTTGTTATGTCTTTTTCATTCAATCTACTTTTGCTCCTGCCGATAACTTGATGGAGCTTTTATTAATGATTGATAGCGCAAAAAGGGCATCAGCCGGTTACATTACTGCCGTAATTCCTTATTTTGGATATGCTCGGCAAGACCGGAAAGACAAACCCCGTGTGCCTATATCTGCCAAGCTCATTGCTCGCATCTTGGAAGCTGCTGGCATTGATCGGATCATGACGATGGATTTTCATGCCGATCAGATACAGGGATTCTTTGATGTCCCCGTGGATCATCTGAAGAGTGAAGCTATTTTTATTCCTTACTTGAATAAAGTCGACTTGTCCAATGTCATTTTTGCCTCACCCGATGTTGGTGGTGTGAAAAGGGCTAGGGCTTACGCCAAATATTTTGAGCGGGATCTCGTCATTTGTGATAAATACCGAAAACGGGCGAATGAAGTTGCAGGTATGACCCTTATCGGAGATGTGAAAGATGCCGACGTTATTTTAGTGGATGATTTGGTGGATACTGCTGGGACACTTTGCCGCGCGGCTGACCTGATGATTGAAAAGGGCGCTAAAAGTGTTAGGGCTATTTGTACACATCCCGTTTTATCTGGTAAAGCACCTGAGAATATCAAAAATTCGAAGATCGAGGAAATTCTCGTATGTGATACCATTCCATTGCGGAAAAAATTTCCTAAAATAAAGGTATTGCCGACGGCCAAACTTTTCGCTAGGGCCATCCGCAACACACACGAGCATCGTTCTATATCCGCACTTTTTGTGGAAAAATCGTGATCGTAGAGACGCATTGCATTTTGTGGAGACGCATTGCATTTTGTGGAGACGCATTACATTTTGTGGAGACGCATTACATTTTGTGGAGACGCATTGCAATGCGTCTCTACGGAACAAATTTTATTTTATTTTAGGTAAATAAAAAATAAAAGCCTATCTTTGTGCGCAATTTGTACAAATAAGGAATATCCTTTAAATTTTATCATATGGAAAGCATTAATATTTCAGGAGAAATCAGAACAGATTTAGGAAAAAAAGCAGCGAAGCAAGATCGTCGTAAAGATATGACCCCCTGTGTTATATATGGAGGTGATAAAGTCGTTCATTTTTCTGCTCCAAAGAAAAGTTTCAAGCATTTAATATATACCAGAGATTTCAAATTGGCAGAAATTGCTGTTGATGGACAAAGTTATAAATGTATCTTGAAAGATGCCCAATTCCATCCGGTAACAGATGAATTGCTACACATTGATTTTCTGAATCTAATACCTGGAAAGACATTAAAGGCTAACATTCCAGTTAGATTTAAAGGTGCTTCCCCTGGTGTGAAAGTTGGTGGAAAGCTTGTTCAAAAACTAAGATATATCAAAGTAAAGACAACGCCAGAAAAATTGGTAGATGAGTTATTATTTGATATTTCTGAACTGGAACTTGGAGGTTCTACGCGAGTTCGGGATCTGGAAGCTATCGACGGTATCGAAGTGATGAATTCACCTGGTATTCCTGTTGCTTCTGTTGAAATACCTCGTTCTCTTAAGAGTGCAGCAGCGGCATCAGATAAAGCAGCAGCAGGAGGAGCAGCAGCGACAGAAAAAGCATCCTAAGATTAGAAAAAGTTTATTTTTTAAAATATTGAAGAAAGAGCCTGAACATTTGTTTGGGCTTTTTTTGTTTGTTATAATAAATTGTGATAAAGGGAAATTCTGCCCTCGCCCCTCTTTTCATCACGCATTTTATTTAAAATTAAAACCAATATGGCAGCGCTTCGCATCACGACCATTCAATCTGATATTATCTGGGAAAATCAGAAGGCCAATCTCCGGAAACTGGATAAATATTTAAAAGGGCTTTCCGGCCAAACTGATCTCGTCATCCTTCCGGAAATGTTCACCACCGGGTTTAGTATGACTCCCAATCATCTGGCCGAAACCATGAAAGGCGCAACCCTAAAATGGATGGTAAAAAAAGCAGCGACGATGAAAGCTGCCATCATGGGCAGTTTAATCATCGAAGAAAGTGGCCGGTATTATAACCGAATGGTATTTGCCAAACCTAACGGGAAGGTGATGACTTATGATAAAAGGCATCTTTTCGGTCTTGCCGGGGAGGATCAATCTTATACGGCCGGGCAAAAGCGGTTGATTGTCAAGTATAAAGGCTGGAAAATATGTCCAATGATCTGCTATGACCTACGCTTTCCGGTATGGAGCCGGAATAATTGTGCTTATGACCTTTTGATCTATGTGGCGAACTGGCCGGAAGTCCGGCGCAATGCTTGGAAAAGCTTGTTGGTGGCTAGGGCGATTGAAAATCAAGTTTATACGATAGGTGTAAATAGGTGTGGTGTTGACGGGACTGGACTTGTTTATACTGGGGATACTACTGTTGCAGACTATGGTGGAGGAATACTATTTCAAACCAGCGGGCAGGAATCCGTGCATACTGTAAGGCTGGAACGGGCAAAGATGATGGGTTTTAGGGAGAAGTTGGCATTTTTGAGGGATCAAGATGTGTTTGAGATTGTCCCGTGAACGGGACTGTCGGACCGCTTCGCTGTGAGAGGTCAGACGCTGCAGAGGGACAAAAACTTGGGGATTTGAGCATTTGTTTGGGGATAGAGATCATTCGCGTAGCTCATTAGTGGGCAAAAAAATGGCAGCGCATAAAATTTATGAACTGCCAACTCGTTGTATCTTATAATTAAATTTTTTGTAATAACCCTATTAACTAACCTATTTAAAGCGCAACGAGTAATTCTTTGATGGGTTTACTTTGTTTGGTCACACAACAATGTTGCGTTTTCTGCCTATAAAACAGTCTCTATGTTAAAAAACGTTCCAAAAACTTTATTGTTGTTTGCTTTTTTTGCTTTTTTGTTCAATTCTTGTGGCTCCACGTCCAAAATTTCCACCAAAAGCACTACATACAGGAAAAGCACCACAACTAAAAAAAACAAAAATACTTCAGCGTATCTACTTAGAAAACAGGTCATAGATTATGCCAAAAGACAAGAAGGGTCAAAATATAAGTATGGCGGCATGAATAGATCAGGTTTTGACTGCTCTGGATTAAGTTGTTTTGTGATGAAAAAAGTAAATAAGACGCTCCCACATAATTCTACCGCACAATCCAAACAGGGCAAGAAAATTCCAATAAAGCAGGCCCAAGCAGGCGATCTTGTGTTCTTCGGAAGAAATGGAAAAGTAAATCATGTCGCCATTGTCTTAGAAAATAACGGACGGGAGTTAAAGGTTATTCACAGTACCAGTTCAAGAGGCGTAATTATTGAGGACGTGCTCCGTTCCTCATACTGGAAGCCAAAGCTCATGTTTGCTGGAAATATTTTGGATAGTTATTAGAAAAATCCCATTCCACACGAAAAAGTATAATAAACAGATGTTTGCTCTTCGATAATGTACCAAAAAAAGTGTATTTTCGCACTCGTTTTACATCCTAATAAAAAAAACGCATTGCATTATGAAAAACATCATACTTTTTGGCCCTCCGGGTTCTGGAAAAGGAACGCAGGCAGCTAAATTGGTCAAAAAATACAACCTACTACACATTTCTACAGGCGACCTTTTTCGTTATGAATTGGGGAACAACACGGAATTAGGACAATTAGCCAAGAGCTACATGGATAAGGGGGCTTTAGTACCGGATGAGGTGACAGTGGCTATGCTAAAGAAAAAAGTGGAAATGAATCCTGATGTGAATGGATATATCTTCGATGGGTACCCTCGTACAGTCAACCAAGCCGTTCACTTGGATTATTTGCTGAAAGGGAAGAAGCAAAAGGTTTCTGGTCTAATTGCTTTGGATGTAGATGATGAAGAAATTGTAAAAAGATTGTTGCGCAGGGGAGAAACCTCAGGTCGTGCTGATGATAAAGATGAGAAGGTGATTCGCCAGCGGATTAAGGTTTATGAGAAAGAAACTTCTCCGGTCTTTGATTATTATGATTTGAATAAGAAATCTACTAAGGTGGATGGTATTGGAAGTTTGAATCAGATTTTTAATCGACTTTGTGAGGTTATAGATAAGGTCTAATGTGGTGGTTGGTGATTTTTTCTTTATAGAAATATTTTAAACGCCGTAAGCATTACGACGCTACATATTAAATATTACCAATAGCACCTCATTGCAAAGTGACAATTTCCTTTTTGGAGCTTGTCACTTTGTTTTTTAAAATAAGTATGATGACAATACTATGGCCGAACAAAATTTTATAGATTACGTCAGAATTTGTTGTCGCTCCGGAGCTGGTGGGGCGGGTTCTGCGCATTTTTTTCGAGATAACCGCAATGCTATGGGTGGCCCTGACGGTGGTGATGGAGGTCGTGGTGGCCACATTATCCTACGAGGCAACAAGCAATTCTGGACACTGCTTCCTTTAAAATATCGCAAGCATGTTATCGCGGGGAAAGGTGCTCCTGGAGGTGGCAATCACCGATCGGGAGCCTACGGGGAAGATGTTTACCTTGATGTCCCACTGGGCACTGTAGCCAAGGATGCTGAAACAGGGGAACAACTTTTTGAAATCACGGAAGATCAACAAGAAGTCATCTTGCTCAAAGGTGGCCGAGGCGGTAGGGGCAATAGCCATTTTAAATCTGCAACGAACCAATCTCCCCACTATGCCCAACCGGGAGAGTCAGGCAAGGAAGAATGGAAAATCCTAGAACTGAAAGTCTTGGCCGATGTCGGGCTAGTCGGATTTCCTAATGCCGGAAAATCTACCTTGTTGGCTTCCATTACGGCAGCCAAGCCTAAAATTGCCAGCTATGCCTTTACGACTTTACAGCCTAATTTGGGTATTGTTTCTTATCGGGATCATCGTTCTTTCGTGATGGCGGATATTCCAGGGATTATCGAAAATGCGCATGAGGGAAAGGGATTGGGCCATCGTTTTCTAAGACATATTGAACGCAATGCTACCCTGCTTTTTATGATTCCTTGTGATTCGGATAACATCATCAAGGAGTATGAAGTGTTGCTTCATGAGTTAAAAATGTATAATGAAGAGTTACTCGACAAACCCCGTGTACTTGCTGTTACTAAAAGTGACTTGATGGATGAAGAACTCAAGGAAATGATCTCTGCAGAATTGCCGGAAAATGTTCCAATTGTTTTTATTTCGGCAGTGGCGCAGTTGGGCTTGGTGGAGTTGAAGGATTTGTTGTGGACACGGATGAACAAGTGAACAATAAATTTATACCAGTAATACGATTCCTTCTATAAATTGAAGAAGTCTAACATATCGGGTACAAAGGAAAATTCTGCCCTCGCACCCTCTACATCCCCAGCGGGGTTGCCTACGCACAATTTTCCTTTTACTATAAAATAGTACCCCCATTTTGTTATCCACCCAAATTAAAGAAGCGGTTTTCATCGGAATGCTCAACATAAGTAGTGACCAATGAACAAGCCCTGCACGCCTCTATATTTCTTTGGGCATACCACCTACAAGTTGACCGAATTGCACACTCTGGCAATTGGTCTTTCAGGTATTTTTCTTCGATGCTTTGGAGCACATTATCAATTACGCCACATTTTGTCCCTGTCCATTGTTTACATCCAGACTCAACACACTTATTCGCCACCCTTAATGTTTTCTCCGGCTTTGTTCCTGCGGCAGAGGAATGCATCTGACCGTAGAGTTCCGCTGTTATTTTTACAGGAGTTGCCAACATATCCATTTCCTCTTGCTCATTCTTAATCCCGATCAGATAAGCTCCTTTAGAAAACCGAGAGCTTGGGCAAGTCTTACTTTCATCTTTCATAAAATAACATTATTTTTTCATAGACAAAGTCACTTCTTCTGTACATAAAATGTAAGAATAAAGGCATACAGGCATAATACTATATGCCTTAATAAAGCATTAATGTGGACGCTCACCCGGCGCTACCATTCCCCAAATAATTGGAGGCTCAAGGTCAATAATCGGATCGTCTGAATTTCCACCTTTAATTTGCTGAATTTCATTTTCGAGCAAAGCTTGCTTTTCGAGTGCTTTCATTGCTTTCGCGATGATTGCTTTAGCGTTGTTTTTCATCTTAAATAAATTTTAAGTTATCCTTCATTTATTTAAAGTAGCTGAAGGAATCCCTACCTATATTTTCATTAACTTTTTACCGTATTCATAATTGGAATAAACCGCCCTAGCAGTCTATGCTTTCTCGTGATAATTTCCCCAACGCCGGATAAATCCTGTTGATACGAAATACCAATATTGTAGCTGCTCACTAATTGTTGGGGCAAAGCTACTTCTACCCGATATGTGTTGTTGTCATTTGGATTCTTCGAGATCGCCGAAATCTCTCCCTCAAGCATTCCAAACTCCAACTCAGGGTATCCCGAAAGTTTAATGTTAACTTTTTGAGCAGGAGCCAACTTCCTCAGTTGTACAGCTGGCACTTCCAACATCGCTACATATTTCGATGATTGTTCAGGCACAATTGTAATAACAGGTTTGCGTTTCTTTACTTTTTGTGTTTTACCGAAATTAATTTCCAAAATATTCCCGCCTATATCCGCCAGAATAAGGTGCTCTTTTTCCCATGTTTGCACAGCAGCTTTCAGATAATTAAAATCTTCTATAACTTTTTTAAAATAACTCAGGTGATTTGTTTTATTGCCCCCACTGGCTACGGCCTGACTGTATATCTGATTCCGCTTTTCTTGAATTTCTTTTTCATGCAACAGGTACTGAAAATAACTTTCTTCAAATTGTGCATATGCTGTTTGAAGATTACCTAAGGTAAGTTGTCCGAGTTTTTGAAAAGCAAATTCAAAAGCATAAGAGTTGAGTTGAACGGCATCTACTTCTTTTCGTAAGCGCATAACATCCTGATAGTTGGCATTACTTTTCAGCACAATTAAAGGAGTACCCTTCTTCACCAACTGTCCCTTTAGCACCAAGAATGTTCCGATCTCATCGGCAGGTTCCAGAAAAATTTCCTGTGCTGGAAATTTATTAACAATAGTTGCCTCAGCAGAAACGACATCGGGATATTTCACAAACCATGCTATGGCAATCATCAAAAAGATCAAAGTAAAAAACAATATGTTGCCCCTGCGAATCATCCAATGAGGTACAGCAGTCAGGATTTCTTGTACATTTTCTTCCCGCAGTTGAAAAGGTTCTTTATCCTTTTGCTTAATCGCATCAATATCTAACGATGGATCAATATTTTTTTTGGGAATCCGGATGGTTTGCCCATTGTCTAACTCAATAGTTACATAATTATCATCCATAATATCTTAATTTCCTAGTTCCAGTTGATTTTTAACCAGTTCATAATATTTACCTTTCTTTTCGACAAGCTCAGCATGATTTCCGACCTCTACAGCCTTCCCTTCATCCAACACAATAATCTGGTGGGCATTCTTCACGGTACTCAATCGGTGGGCAATTACCACGACGGTTCTGTTTTCAAAAAACTGGTCTAAATTACCCATGATTGTTTTTTCATTGTTTGCATCAAGGGCAGAAGTCGCTTCATCAAAAAACAAAAATGGAGGATCTTTATAAACAGCTCGCGCAATGAGAATTCGCTGCTTTTGCCCAGTACTTAACCCAACACCCTCCATTCCTATTTTAGTATTGTAAGACAGTGGCAATTCCTCGACAAAGCTCTTGATATTGGCGATTTCTGTAGCATTATAAAGTTCATCCATATTAATTTCATCTACTCCAACACAAACATTCTCCGCGATGGTATCGTTAAAAATATATCCTTCCTGCATGACGACTCCGCAATGCTCTCTCCACGTACTTTGAGAAATTCCTTGCATATCTATATTCCCCAAAGTTATTCGGCCTTTATTCGGCTCGTAAAATTTGAGTAATAATTTCATCAAAGTTGTTTTGCCACTGCCACTTGCCCCAACAATTGCCGTTATATTGTTAGCAGGAATCGTGATATCAAGGTTTTCCAATACAGGTCGATGCGTCCCCGGATAGCGAAATGTCAATCCCTGAATGGTAATATCCTGATCCCTAGGCATAACCTTTATCTTATTTTCATTCAACTGTTCTTCATCTTCCCTGTGGTGGATTTCGCCAAGTCGTTCTAATGAAATTTTGGCATCTTGTAACTCTCTGAGGAAGTTGATAATCTGCATGATTGGCGCATTCAGTTGCCCAACGATGTACGTAATGGCCAACATCATTCCTAGTGTTATTTGTCCATTGATAACAAACATGGCGGCAACGATGGTAATCAGGATGTTTTTTAATTCATTAATAAAAGATGAGCCTACATTTTGGTATTGGTCTAAGGCTAGCCCCTCTACAGACAATTTGAACAGTTTTGCCTGCAAGAATTCCCAAGACCATCTTTTTTGTTGTTCAGCATTATGCAACTTGATCTCTTGCATTCCGTTAATCAACTCAATAACTTTGCTTTGCTCCTCACTAACCTGGCTAAACTTTTTATAATCTAAAATTTTCCTTTTCTTAAAGAAAAATAACACCCATGCAAAATAAAGGACTGTCCCCGTCAAGAAGATCAGAAAAATAGTGATGCTATACCATGCCAACACCAACCCAAAAGTCAACAAGTTAATGGTTGAAAACAATACATTTAGCGAGGATGTTGTTAGAATTTTCTCAATCCTCTTATGGTCATTAATCCGTTGCAAAATATCCCCCGTCATCCTTACATCAAAGAAGGAAATTGGTAGCTTCATCAGCTTTATAAAAAAATCAGAAATTAATGAAATATTGATTCGGGTACTCAGGTGCAACAATATCCACCCTCGGATGACTTCAATAGAGGTTCTACCGATAAAAAGGAATAACTGGGCTAACAAAATCAAAAATATAAAACCAATATCCTTATTACTGATCCCTACGTCAACAATGCTTTGTGTCAGAAAAGGAAAAATCAACTGTAACACACTAGCAGCGAACAAACCAATGACCAACTGAACCAAAAAGGGTTTATATTTTAGGAGATATTTGGAGATGTAAGAAAAACCAAAAGTATGTGCTTGGTCATTTGTATCATCAGAATAAAAGTTAGGTGTGACTTCCACTAATAGCACAATACCTTCACGAGTATTTACATCTGCATTACTCCCAATCCATGTTTGTAAAAATTCTTCTCTGGTATAAGTAATCAAACCAAAAGCCGGATCAGAGACATAACAAATATCATTTTTCACCTTATGTAATACGACAAAATGATTGTTATTCCAGTGCAAAATACACGGTAAAGAAGCTTCCATCAATTTATTGTAATCTATCTTGACGGCCATTGCGCGAAAGCCTATTTTTTCAGCTGCGAGACCAAGGCTTTTGAGATTACTTCCCATCCGATTGGTTTCTGACAATATTCTGAGTCGTTGAATGTTCAGCGTTTTACCATAATACTTTGCAATAATCTTCAGGCACGTAGGCCCACAATCTTTAGCATCCGCTTGTTTATAAAAAGGAAACCGCCCGATGGATTGTTTTCTTTTTATTGTTTTATATTTAAGAGGTAACTCAGCCGTCATAACAATACTATTGTAGAATTATTAAATATTTTTTAAACGATTTCGGTTTTTAGGGATTGCTTCAGATTGTTTTCGCTCCATGCCTTCCATTCTCCGGTATACGGATTATACCCACATTTCAGTGGTTTACTTTTGTCATTAGAAGAATCTACAGTAAAGGCACGACAATCTGTGCAGATATACCGGAACTCACAATCCTTACACACTTCAACCTGATCTTTATTCAGATTCCAATACTTTTTGAAACGCGCATCCTTTATCGCATCCCTCAGTTTTATGGTTTCAACATTACCAAAAGATTCTGGCATTGCCGGGCAATTCCGGATTTCCCCCTGCTTATCAACAGACACCTTACCGTTCAGGCAAGTATTGTGTTTTTGGGCTTCGGAAAATGTTTTAAGATGAATAGAGAAAAATGCTTTTTCAATGACCCCACAACTCTTTTCAGAAACCACTTTACTTGCCGTATGAATCAGGTATTTGGAATGACCTACCGGGTGGATATGTTTTCCATATGGAGAGTCATAAATATTAACCGAGTTCATCCGTTTATAAGCCTTGAATAAGGCTACAAAATCTTTATTCTCATTTTTATCCCAATACGGCAAAATGAAATCTATCCCAATGGAATTTGACTGTATGCTATCCAAATAATCTAATATTTCCCTGAGTTCATCAACACTGGTTTTACGATAAAATCGCATTTGAACAAACCTGCAATGTAGTTCACTTAGTTGTTCCAAAACGGCCTGTAGATCAAACGAAGAACTTTCATCAAAATCAACAATAGCGTTAGAAACCTCTAGGGGGTCTTCCCATTCAAGATTCATTTCCGGAAAAAGTTCAGGTGTATCCGTTAAAAAAGCAAACTCATTATCCAGTAAGATATTGAAATAGTTATCAATAATTTTATCGTATTTATTTTCATACGCCGCCTTGATTTCGGGGATTGATTTTCCCTTATGGATTGTCAACACGTCATACAAATCCGTAGGAATCTGGATGTAATTATGTCTTTGCAAATCACAGATGATACTATTCTGGGCACCTTTTACAGGAATGCAATTTGCGTAAAGTAAGCACACAGCATTTTTCATTGGAAACTGATTATTTTTGAAATAGGTTTATATAATTGTTGGCTGCTCACATTATCGCTTTGATAGCTACGGGCCGACAGTTTTACCTTGTTGGGTACTTTAGGCCTGTTTGTCACTTTTGCCATTTGTAGTGTAATGGGGAAAGCCCCAGAGACATCTTTGAGTTTAAGTTTTTTCATCACATAAAAATTTTGCAATAGCCCTTTCCACATAAAAATTACAGTTTTGGGAAAGCCAGTGGAATTGCCCCATCGGGTTTATTTCTAGGAAATAATATTCATTTTTCGGGGTTACAATCAGGTCAATGGAACCCGTATTCATCTCGGCTTTATCCATGAAAGCCCAGACTTTTGCTGTTACTTCTGCCGGCAATTTAACAGGGACGCAACGATTGGGTTTTAACTGGTTGTAATTCCTGTAATCTATTTTTGTTTGTTCATCTCGCTGGGAAAAAATAGCCATACAAAAAAGTTGTTGACAAACTACAAAAATCCTGATTTCATATTTTTTGGGCACATACTGTTGTAAAAAAATCGGCACAAAAGTATCATTAAGCTTACGAATATGCGTTTCGTTTATTTGCTTAACACCTGTAGAAAGTATGTGCTTATTCCGAGTAGTGATACTTACCGGTACGCGCAAATCTTTCGTAATAAGCGGTGCGAACTTTTCATAGAACGCAAGTAACTCGCCCCTATTATTCGTAATCAATGTGTTGGGTATTTTAAAACCAACGTCCTTTGCAATACTCAAATTAACCAGTTTATTGTTATGAGACTCTTGCATCAAGGAGCCGATATAGTTTTCTTTTAGGTTTTCCTTTAGTTTATATTCTTGGTAATTAATCAACCGCATAGCCTCCTTTGAAACATACCTAACATAATCCTCTCGATTAGCATAATCTTCAAAGATTTCTTTGGGCAGCACACTATGAAAACCTCGACGATGCCAGACTTTCTCCGCATTAGCAAACACACCGATATGATCCTCAGTATTAGAAATCGTGGTTATGGACTTCACAAAATCATTGTTATTGAAACGCGTAAAGGATTTCCCTCGACTGATAAGCCACTCAACAACCAAGTCTGTGGTCATGTCCCGTTTCTCTGAAATTATGTAGATCATAAAGCTATTTTTAAAAGAACTCAGGTTGAAAGAAAGACTTCGGGATCATAGCGTCCCGAAATCTTTCTTCGAATTCTCGGTTACAAATTATATTGGGTATAATTCCAATGTTTCTGTATCTAGAATATCAGTACGACCGCAAGTGTATACTAATTTTCCACCAAAGATTACTTCTGAATTGTTCAATTCAAATTTTTCAAAATTTTTCATAATAAAATTATTTTAAGTTTTAATAAAGGATTAGTTTTTTTTGGAAATGTTGAGGTAAAGATCTCGGGGATTTTATACCGCGAGCGATGTAAAAGCGCCCCGAAATCTTTCTATTGAATCATTGAGATGACTAGATTGGGTAAAGCTCCAATGTTTCTGTGTCAACGATGTCCGTACGGCCACGTGTGTACACTAACTCACCACCAAAGATTACCTCAGAGTTATTCAACTCAAATTTTTCAAAATTTTTCATAATAAATTGTTTTTTTAAGTTTAATAAAAAATTAACTCCTACTCTATTAAAGGATTTTCGGATAGCTCCCTATTTTGAATTGATCGATCTTATCCTAAATTAATTATTGCGGGTATTAAAAATCATATTTCAAACTCCCGAGAAAATACCTTGATTGGATGAAATATTCATTTGTACTGATCAAGGCATCAGAGAAAAAATCTTGCCGAATAGACTTTGTATCCAACAGATTCAGGCAGGCAATTTTAAACTCAAACGGACTGTCCTTCTTCTTATAGTAAAGTTCAGCATTTAAAAGATCATACACCCCAGAGGTTGCCGAATCCTTACTCTTATACCAGTTATATTCATAATCTGCTACAAGAATAAAACTCTTCAGAAACGAAACTTCTATATTCATAAAAGGTCGGTTTGTAATATACTGCTGACCTGAAACTACATTGTTACCGTAACGATTTACAATATATTTAAAACCAACTTCCAGTACAGGAAAATTATCTGCTACAGTCTCTATGCTACCCACATACCGTTGCGTAAAACTATTGTTAAATGTAAGTTCATTATCTTCAAACAAGCTATTGTATTTGGCATAAGACAAATTCGCATTTACATCCAATTTAAGAAATTTAAATCGTCTTTCATATGCCCCTAGGACTGATAGAAAATCATTGGGTTCTCCAACATTCACAGGGATAGAAACCCGCTCAAGTCCATTGTATATGATCCGTGTATTGATGTGGTCATATTTTTTCTGAAAAGACAGCATGCCGTATATATTCGTAAAATTGAATAAATTTAGGGAAGAATAATTCAGGCTCAGGTTATGGTACCAAGCATTATTCAAACTTGAATTCCCATAAAATAAATCATTGTAATCCCTAAGTACACTATTTTGAGCATACTGCTGAACATCAAAAAACTCTGCTTGTATCGAATAATCCAGCTTTAAAGAAATAGACTTCCGAAACTTGTATTTGGCATTAAAATATGGCAACATTATATATTTACTGAAACTTTCCGTATTTCCCAACTGTGTATTTTCAAGTTGGAACCGGTGGAAAGTCAGCCCAGGGTTTATGGTCAATTTACCAATTTTCGACTTCGCACCTAGCCCTATAAAAGCATCTTGAAATTGATAAGTAACATTATTATTCAAACCATCTTCCCCAAAATCTACATCTTGCCCTCCTCTCATTTTTTGCAGCAGTCCCGATTCTAACTGTTGGTTGCTGAAGGTATATCCTCCTGTAAAATTCAGATGATTAGTCTTGTTCAAGATATAGTAATGATTCAGTGTAAAATCCATCTTATGGGTATAAATCCTGCTATCTTGAAAAAGATTGTAAACGGTATCGGTATTCAATGGAATAATATCGGGAAAAAGCTGTTCTGTTGTTGCCAGCGCATAACCCGTTTTTTTATTGTTATACTGCTGACTAAAACCCAGCACGGATACGTTCTTGTCATTCTCATTGTAAAACACGTCCACTTTTTGTCGGAACGCAGGCACCACAATACTATGATCTGCATCAAAAGCTCTGGTATCAAAATCACTCTCAGAGCGCAACATTTTCTGCTCCGTGGTTTTATGATGCTTGAGCATAAAATCATGCTCTATATGCAAATCTGGATGCGGTGTATATCTCGTGTTGAACTTCAACATCCCAGTCGCAGTACCTTGTTCATTTGTTGAAATTAAACGCTCGCTATTATTTCCCTGACGAATATACAACCTGCTGGCCTGATCTTCAATCAAGGATGTTAAATCAGAGGCTATCGCAAATCCAGAGAACGCTAATTTACTGTTAGGATTCCAAGTAAAATTAAATGCACCTACCTTTGCATCCATATTTCTAGCTTTATTTTCCTTCATTAAACCTAACCCTAATTCATCTGAGGAAAGTTGCATGGACACACCCGATTTTTTCCCTAGATTATTAAGCCCACCGTTAAAGCGGAAATAATCCTGTACCGAGAAGACCTGTTGGCTAATATTATTTACATTGCCGATAAAGTTAATACTGACTTTAGGCCTAAAGTAAAATACATTCGCATGACCAAGGTATCTTTTTTCGGGGCCAGCCCCTGCCTCAGCAGAACCAAACACGATATTCTGTTTGCCTTCTTTCAGCCTAATATCTATGGCCAACTTATGATCTCCTCCCAAGCCATTCATCGGAGTAAATGAATTGTTATCGTTGAATAAATTTATCTTATCCACAACATTAGCCGGAATATTATTGGTAGCCAGCTTCGTATCTCCTGTAAAGAAATCTTTTCCATCAACAGTCAGTTTATCCACCTTCTCTCCATTCACTTTAATCTGACCGTTTTCCCCGACTTCAAACCCTGGCAACTGCTCAAACACGTCTTTAAGTTTGCGCTCCTTTCCCGTTGTAAAAGCCTCGGCCCTATAGCTAATAGTATCCCCAGAAACCGCAACAGGTAGCTCGTATACTACAGTAACTTCACTCAGGTTATTAGCAGCGGGTTGCAATACAATGGTTTTAAATCCGTACTCTCTTGTTAGGTCTACTATTTCACTCCAATCCTCGTATCCCAGATAACTCACCTTTAGCAAGTAGCTCGAATCCTGATCAAGTTCAATTTTGAAACGGCCTTCACTATCAGTTATGGCAAAGGAACGAATTGGTCCATTCTCTTCGGTAAGTCCAATAACATTGGCAAAAGATAAAGGTTCCTGTTCCGTGTTATAAACAACACCTTCTACAAATACCTGCTGTGCCTGTACAACTCCCGCACTCCACAAAATTAAACAGATCAAGGGGAATAGGCTCCTGAATACTAATATGTTCGTTTTATAATTTCTCATGGTTAGCTCCTTTCCTTCTTACGTTTCGTTTCGGACATCTTCATCATTTCTGCCAGTTTTTCATTGTACATTTTTTTGAAGGAAGCTTTATTGGTTTTCTTTCCTTTACAAGGCTTCTTAATTTTAACTTCTTCCGTAGGATTGAGTATAATTTTGGAGCAAGTAATACGAATCCTATCGTTACTCACTTCAAGGATAAAGCCTGGAAGTCCCCAGTATTGGGCAGGTCCTTGGCTAATCGGGATACTAGGTGTATACCATGCTGTTATGGTGGTTTTGACTATTTTCTCCCCCGGTTTTCCATCATTAGCTATTTTTGTAAAATCCGGTTTTTTCACTTCTTTTATTGCCGTAGCCTTATAGCAAGTGTATGTTCCTATTTGCTTGGTTTCGTTGTCAAGTGTCCAATCCAGTTGCTCTAACTTATCCTTAAGCAAGAACAGTTTCCCAAAAACGTCCCTATTTTCCAGAGATGTCATTTCCGCAGTGTTCTTATACAAACCGCCATCAGATCCACCTCCAAGCCCAACAACTTCCAGCTCCTTTCCTTGTCCTGTACTTTTTAATTTCGGAATTTCCTTGTAGAGTGATTCTGTCCGATTGAAAGCCAACTCGTACTCTTTCTGCATCGCCCTTCTGATTTTATCATTAAGCGCTTGTTCATCAATAGTTGTTTTTTTTACAGTATGTTTTGTACTATCTGTATCCTCAACAGGATCGATTGAAATTTCATTTATAGACTCTGTATGATAAAAAGCCTTGCCATGAACGTCTTGCCCGTACGAATTAAACATGGCGAAACAAACGAATGCAAATACTAATAACTTTTTCATAACAAAAATGATTTTACTTTTACTTTAATAATTCTTCAATCTTTCCCTAGATTACTCAGCGATACGATCTTGTCTCAATCGCAATGTCACTGTTATCTTGGGATATATCAATCATAGAAAATTCAATTTTTCTACCTGTCGACAGTAAGGTCATTAAAATCTAACAGTTAAAAATGCATCTGAAAGTTTAATGCTGTATCTTCCAGCCTGGATAGTCCAAGGCTGTTTCATAAAATCTATTTTAACAGTATAAGGTTCTTCGACGATGAAAACAGAATTAAAATGCTGATCAAGAATCACTTTATTTATGGTACTTCTAAGAAAAGCTAACTCAAAATATAAGTCTTCATCATAAGAGACAACAGCATATGTTAGCGCCTTATCTCCACAACAATCCGAAACATCGTAAGACAATTTCTTTGGGTAAACTCCTTCTATTCGACAGATACCAAAATTTTTACAGTTGGAGCTTGGCCGTCCAAGTACTACCTCGGCAAAACCTTGTTTTATTTCAGGGCTGTGCTTGGCTGCCTCCCTTTTTACAACTTGTTTTACAGATGTTTTTCGGCTATTCATTGTAGTATCATTTTATTTCGTTCTATATTTGATATTACAAAGATGCTTGTAATTATGGGATGTGACTATGACAATATTAGATATTTTGTTAGATACACCTCATATAAAAACACTACAACAAAAAAACATAAAAGTCTGATAGTCAAAATTATACATCATTTAGCTCGTCATGAATAATTATCTCCTCATAATGTACTTTTTCTTCTTCATTCAAATTATTGTAGTCTGCTTCTGATGTAATAATGCCCCATGAAATTAATATAGCTATTATGATAGTAATCATATCTCTCAAGTTTTAATAGTTAATAAATATTTGTTGGTATCTGTGTCTACTACAAAGTTAAGGCAAACATCAAGAAAGAAAGTAGACAGAAAATAGCCTCGTGTGAGATATTGATTGAAAGGCAACTTGCTTTATCTGAATACATAAACTTTTGATTACAAACCCATTCAAAGAAAAAGGAACCCTATTTATTTTATAAATTATTCTTATCTTGCAGTATTTTTAAACAAAAAAAATAGCTGTTTTCCCAAGCGCTAACATTCGAGCATTACAATTCTTTGAATCTTTTTGGCGTAAAATATAAAGCATATATAAACGCCCCAACCAAATCGACAGGTTTCATGACTGTCTCTTTTTCTCTATGCTTCGCAGAATATTTCTACTGTGACAGCTGTGTAGAAATTTTTCGTCTAGCCCTTCCAAGGAAACGGCTAGCCTAGCTCAAAATAGCTGGGTCAAAAATGTCGATTTGATAAGGTTCACAACTTAAATAGAATTGGATTTTTAAATTTGAGAGATTATAAAATAATAAAAGTATAGACATGAGAGAATTAAAAGAACTGGCATACATTCTGACCAAGCATAAGGTTCGGTCTATAGAGATCATAGGCAGCGATGATATGCAACACGATTCAAAACTTTATAAATTATATGAAGCTGTTCAACAAAAAAAAGTAGAAACGGATTTGGATGCAGCAGAATTTATTTATGGAAAAAGAGAAGTTTCTGCCAAATATCGCAACCTCAAACACAACCTCAAAAATCGTTTACTTAATACTATTTTCTTTATTGAGAATAATGACTCTGATAGAAAAAAAGCACACTATAACTGTTGGAAGCAATGGTCTGCTTGTGTAATTCTGAAAGAAAAATCAGCAGAGCATACGGCAACTAAACTGGCAGAGAAGATTATCAAACAAGCAATAGAACACGAGTTTGCCGATATTGTCGTAGCCGTTAGCCTTTACCTCCGGTTTTATCATGGCTTGAGAACGAAGAGCAGAAAAAAATTTGAACATTACAACGCCATATATCATCAATACAAGGAAATAGAAGACTATCAAAACTTGGTCCATGAGTATTACATTAAGCTTGTTATGGATTATGCATTGGAAAGTGTTACGGTCAATGCCAAAATTAAGGAAGAAGGCGAAAAATTCTATGCGGAATTGGCTCCGATGAAAGATAAGATACCCACTATAAAATTTCACCACTATTTGTATCAAATCCAATTGCTCACTACAATGGGTGTCTTTAATTATCGAAAAGCAAAGGAAGTGTGTACCGAGGCTCTTCAGTTTTTACAAAACAACAAAACCCCTTTTTATAGCGGTATAAGAATATTTTTGCTGAACAAAATGACCTGCCATATACAGCTAAAAGAATATGAAGAGGGAAAAAAAACCGCAAAGGAATGCGAGGAATTATTGGAAGAAGGCGCCTTCAACTGGTTCAAGGCCAAGGAGTTTTTTTTCATGCTCTCTATGCACACAGCCAACTACCAAGATGCTTACTATACCTATAAAGATGTCATCCCCCATCCTAGATTTCGCAACTATAAAGCCATCTTTCAGGAAACTTGGTTATTGAACCAAATGTACCTTCACTTCCTGTTTTTAATAGGAGAAATCAAACCGTATGAGGATGATAATAAGTTTAACACGATCCGCTTGGGAAAATTCCTCAATCAAGTTCCTAATTTTTCAAAAGACAAACATGGCATGAACATTCCCATTTTAATCATACAAATGGCTTTCTTGATTTTCCAGAAAAAATATGATTATGCCATAGATAGAATCGAGGCACTCGAAAAATACTGTTTCCGATACCTAAAAAAAAATAACCCTAACTTCCGGTGTAACTGTTTCATACAGATGTTGTTGCAAATACCCATATCGGGCTTCCACCGCTCTGGCGCAGAACGCCGAGCATTAAAATACTTTAATAAAATGAAAACGGTAGAAATCAACTTTAACAATCAGGCTCATGAATTAGAAATTATTCCATTCGAGATGATGTGGGAATTTATCCTTGCATCATTACAGAATAAGTTCCATAAAGTAAACCGACCAAACTACCAAAAATAAATTTCGCAACAATAGAAAGACCAAATACTATTTTATGCAAAATAACATCTCCAATCAACTATCTGCCCTCTTTCAAAAATGGAGTGGCAAAACCCCAGAACTCATCTTGCCCCTCGCGCCCTCCGGCTCCAACAGAAGATACTATCGCTTACAAGCGGCAGGCATCAGTGCCATTGGTTGCCATGGAAAGGAAGCGAAGGAGAATCTTGCCTTTGTGGAATTCAGCAAACATTTCAAGCAGCAGCAACTGGCCGTACCGGAGATTTATGCAACCGACCTAGAAAAAGGCATCTATCTTCAGGAAGACTTGGGCAGCACTACCCTTTTCAGTTTTTTGCTACAAAGAGGAAAAGACTTCTCGGAAAGTTTACTAAAGATGTACAAGAAAAGTGTGGAAGAACTCGCTCGGTTGCAAATCATAGGAGGACAAGATTTTCCGTATAAATATTGTTATCCAAGACCTGCTTTTGACAAGCAATCCATGCTTTGGGATTTCAATACCTTTAAATATTACTTCTTAAAATTGGCAGGGTTTACCTTTGATGAAGAAGCCCTTGAGAACGATTTTCACAAATTTGCGGATTATCTATTGAGCGCCGATTGCTCTCATTTCATGTTCCGAGATTTTCAATCTAGAAATATTATGATGAAAGCGGGTGCTCCTTTCTTTATTGATTATCAAGGCGGGCGGCAAGGTGCGTTGCAATATGATTTGGCATCTTTGTTATTTCAGGCTAGGGCGAACATGTCTTCGAATTTGCGGGAAACTTTATTGGAACATTATCTGGATACTGCTGAAAAATTGACAGCTATAAATCGGCCAGTATTTATTCGTTATTATTATGGTTTTGTATTGATCCGCTGCATTCAGGTTTTGGGGAGTTATGGTTATCGGGGCTTGCATGAACGTAAGGAACATTTTATCAAGAGCATTCCTTTTGCGATTAAAAATCTGCAATGGTTGTTGCCCCAATTACAGATGGATGTCGACATGCCGGAACTGAAAAGGGTGCTTACAGCCATCAGTCAAACGGATCACTTTGACAGTTTTGATCCGGAGAAAGGGGCAGCCAGTGTCCTTACTGTTTCTGTAAAAAGCTTCTCATACAAACAAGGTATACCCGGAGACCCATCCGGCAATGGTGGCGGCTTCGTTTTTGATTGTCGAGCGTTGCATAATCCCGGTCGTTATGAACCGTATAAAAAGTTAACGGGCCGGGATAAACCTGTTATCGAATTTTTACAAGGGCATAGCAATATCCAAAATTTCCTGAACAACATTTACTATATTGTTGATCCAGCTATTGAAAATTATATTGAAAGGAGTTTTACCAGTCTTTGTATCAACTTTGGTTGTACGGGTGGGCAACATCGTTCTGTTTATTGTGCGGATGCCATGAAGCGACATATTGAACAAAAGTATGGGGTGGTTGTTAGATTGGAGCATGTGGTGCAAGAGCAGAAGGGTTGGAAAAACTAAGCGTAGAGATGAGAGAATAGAAACGGCTTTATCATAAAAGAATACTTATTCACATAAAACATTAACAATGAATTTACAAAACAAAAAAATACTCATCACCGGAGGGAGTTCCGGTATTGGAAAAGCAACGGCTAAATTGCTGGTTGAGGCTGGGGCAAAAGTTGCAATTACAGGAAGAAACCCTGAAAAGTTGGATAAAGTTGCACAAGAAATTGGTGCCGTTCCGATTGCTTTTGACATTAGCAATTATGATGTATTGGAAGCAAAGGCAAAAGAAACATTTGATGCACTTGGTGGGATTGATGCTTTGGTTAACAATGCTGGGATTGGCGAATTTGCCTTGTTAGGAGATGTCAAAGTCGAGATGTTTGAGAAGGTGTTTGCCACTAATGTTTTTGGACTGGCCATGCTTACGCAAGCGTTTGTCAAATATTTCAAAGAACAGAATCATGGGAATATTATCAATATTGCTTCTACAGCATCGCAAAAAGGTTTTGCCTATGGGACGGTTTATTCTGCCTCCAAATTTGCCTTGCGCAGTATGACGGAATGTTGGCGGACAGAGTTGCGTAAGTTCAACATCCGGGTGATACAAATTAATCCTAGTGAGGTAACAACTGCTTTTGGGAATACGGATCGGGAGGAACGCCCCGAGGAAGTCAGAAAATTAAGGCCGATAGAAATTGCGCATAGCATCAAGGCGGCTTTGGAGATGGATGCCCGTGGGTTTATTCCGGAGTTGACGGTTTGGGCGACGAATCCTTAAGGATATATGGTTTCGCAAAAACGTAGAGGCGCAATGCATTGCGCCTCTATAGGTGGCCGGATTAAAAACTAATAAGCTTAAAAAATTTTTTCAACCCCTGCCTGTTCCTGCGAACACGCAGGCAGGATTAAGGCATTAAG
>JAHDGC010000616.1 GCA_020627865.1 Saprospiraceae bacterium
CCCTCCCGATTTACATCCATTTTGAAAAAAAGAGAAAAGAGAAAAAACTAATAAAATGATTTTTGTTTTAAAAAACATATCGTATCTTGGTTTATCAAAAAAACGCAGGGTTATGTTTATAATCATACGGTTATTGCATTGCTCTGCGTTTTTTATTTTTTAAATTAGAACTCCAAGTTAGTAATTTTCCTTTTTAATGAAGAAAAAAAGATACGCCATTATAGATGTTGAAACAACAGGGGGGCAAGCCAGTCGGGATAAAGTCATAGAAATAGGTATCGCCGTCCATGATGGAGAAAAAGTCATTGACACTTTTGAAACCCTCATCCATCCGGAGCGATCTATTCCCTATGGTATTACAGACATTACGGGAATTACCAATGAAATGGTACAGGACGCACCTAAGTTTTATGAAGTCGCTAAAAAAATTGTGGAAATAACCGAAGGAGCCATTTTCGTTGCGCATAATGCTCGCTTTGACTACGGGTTTATCCGAGAAGAGTTTAAACGGTTGGGCTATACTTATTCGAGAAGGATGCTTTGTACCGTTCGGTTGGGACGACAGACTATTCCGGGATTGCCTTCTTACAGCCTTAGTTCAATTATCAGATACCTGAATATTGAAGTCAAGAATCGGCATCGCGCTATGGGAGATGTTTTGGCTACCGTAGAATTTTTTGAGCATATTTTGGCTAAAGAAAACTCCGAAGAAAGTGTACACAAGTTGGTGAATCTCGGCCTGAAAGAATCACAACTTCCAGACAACATCACTCTCGACAAATTGCATACCTTGCCGGAAGATCCGGGCGTTTATTATTTGCTAAACAAAAAAAAGGATGTCGTTTATGTTGGCAAAAGTATCAATATCAAGAAACGGGTAATGGAACACTTTGCTCAAATCACGGAAAAAGCCCGCAAACTACAACAGCGCGTACACGATATAAGTTGGGAACTCACGGGATCGGAGCTGGTTGCCTTGTTGCTGGAATCACATGAGATTAAAAGATTACGGCCTCCTATTAATCGGGCGCAAAGAGTCCGGCGTTTTCCCTATGTCATTTTTCAATATAGAAATAAGGAAGGCTATACCTGTTTGGATGTTGCTCGAACCAATGCCAAAGAACGCAAGAAGCTGGATGTTGTTGCAGAGTATCCCAAAACCAGTCATGCGAAAGCTTACTTGAAAAAAGTAGTACAGGATTTCACCTTATGCAATCGACTCTGTGGCATGGATTCTAATATTGGAAATTGTTTTTATTATCAGATAAAACTTTGCAAAGGAGCCTGTGCCGGAGAAGAATCGGTCGAGGTTTACAATGAAAGAGCAGCACAAGCGATTGAAGCGTTGCAGATCAACTTTGAAGAAGATTTTTTCATTATTGATAAAGGGCGCAATCTGGAAGAAAGGGCCGTTGTCTTCGTGGAAAATGGTTGTTATAGAGGTTTTGGATATGTTGATACGAACCAAGTTAATAATAAGGAAGAGCTGGCTAATGCGATAAAATCTTACCAAAGTAATCCGGAAACGATCCGGATTATCCGGCGGTTTTTAAATCAAAATAAAACGGTGAAGAAAATTGTGGTTCGAAGAAGGAAGGAATATCATGAGGAATGATCCGTGACGATCACCCACTTGCCATCAATCTTTTTCCATAACAAGGTATAGTGACCAGCCAAAGTATCCACCGTTCTGAAAAGTGTCCACTTCCCAATAACGAAATAACTATCTGCACCCGTACGATCTGTTTTTAAAACATCAAACTTCAAACGCCCCATAGCATCCCGGTCTGGATAGCCTTTTTTATAATTGTCTAGGACTTTTTGCCAACCGTAGGACAGGCCACTTTTACCCACAAAAGTTAAAGATTCTGATTCCCAATATCCATCCATAAAGCCTTCGAGGTTACCTTCGTTCCAAGCGGTTTCTTGTTTTTTCATGACACTTAGAATGGTGTGGCTTTCGTCTTTGAGCATCTTTGTGCTTTGGCAGGCCATTAGGCAGGCTGTGATTAAGAAGATAATAACGATGGAAATCTGTTTTTTCATGAGGGAATTAATATGAGATCTTTGATGATTTTTTGCACTTCTCACGATCCAGCCATTTTATGACTGCCTGCCTGACAAGTCACGCAGACAGGTTCACGCAGGCAGGGCTACGAAATGCCGTTCCTATGGAACTCATAACTACACATACATTAATATTATTACGAAACTAGATCAAACTTCTCTATTAAGATTTCCGCCATTTGGCTTTGCAATTTTTTTGCTGCATTTCTAGCTTGTGCTGCAAAATTTTCTCCATCTCCAGCATAAATAATTCCCCTTGAAGAATTGACCAACATCCCAATCTGATCGTTCATCCCAAATTTTGCAATACTTGCCAGATCACCACCCTGCGCCCCAACACCCGGTACTAAGAAAAAATGATCTGGTGCAATTTTACGGATTTCCGCAAATCGCTCTGGGTGCGTTGCTCCTATCACAAACATCAACTGCTCATTGCTGCCCCACTGCATCGCCTTCTCCATGACCTTCCGATACAAGGGCTTATCATTTTCCTGCAAGGTCATCTGAAAATCAAGACTCCCCTTATTGGAAGTCAAGGCCAGCAGGATCACCCATTTTTCTTGATGCTCTAAAAATGGGGCAACAGAATCTTCCCCCATATATGGCGCCACCGTAATCGAATCGAAATGCATCTGATCGAAGAAAGCCTTGGCATACATTCTGGAGGTGTTGCCAATATCTCCACGTTTTGCATCAGCAATCGTAAAAATATTTTGGGGAATATAATCTAATGTTTTTTCTAGTGATGCCCAACCCTTGGCGCCCAATGACTCGTAAAAAGCAATATTCGGTTTATATGCTACGCAAAGATCATGTGTAGCATCAATGATAGCCTTATTAAACTCATATATGGGATCATCTAATTGCAACAGATGGGTAGGGATTCTGCTAAGGTCTGTATCTAGGCCAATACAGAGGAAAGACTTCTTCTCGAAGATTTGGCCAACAAGTGCTTCTTTTGTCATGAAAATAAATTAAACATCCATACCATTGATAGCCTCTACCCCAGTGATTTCTGGCACTTTTCCAATAATGGCAGCCTCAATACCTGCCCGCATCGTCATGGCAGACATACTACACGATTCGCAATTGCCGAGCCACTTGACCTGAACAACCATTTCCTCCGTAACATCTATGACCTCAATATTGCCACCATCAACAGCGAGATAAGGACGGACAGTATTCAAGGCTGCTTCAATTTGTTCGATCAGGGCTTCTTTTTTTTCTGTTACCATCATAATTTACAGCAAGATTTTCTACAAAGGTAACTCCAATTTGATACAAAATCAAAGGGATTGAAGTATATTTGCCCCAAAATCAAGATTATCACATAAGAAAACAGGTACTATGGCTGTTGAGACAAAATCAAAAAAGGATTTTTATTGGGCAAATGATCGAGAACCCCACTTTGAACGCAGAAAAGCAATTCTAGCGAAATATCCGAATGTGACCAAGTTATTTGGTGTCAATCCTCGCCTGAAATATATTACTGTGCTATTGGTATGCACACAAATGACCGTAGCCTTATTTGTCGGGCAACTTTCGTGGTTCCCATTTCTACTAGTGACTTACATCGTTGGAGCGACTATTGCACAGGCCTTATTTCTAGCCATTCACGAAATCACTCATAATCTCGCTTTTAAAACAAAAAAACACAACAATTGGTTGGCCATTTTTGCCAACTTGCCCATTGTTGCCCCCTTTGCCATATCATTCAAGATTTACCATGCCATGCATCATTGGGATCAGGGAAAGGACGGTGTTGATACGGATATTCCGACACAAGTGGAGGCCAATATTTTTAAAGGTATCCTTGGAAAGATACTTTGGTTTGTGAATCAGATTTTCTTTTATGCCTTACGGCCAATTATGGTCAAACCCATTCAATTTGAAAGATGGCAGATATATAACATTATTTTCCAAGTGGCGATCATGGCCATTTATTTGCCTTTTGCTGGATGGTCAGGCATTTTGTACTTGCTGCTATCCCTAGTTTTGGCTGGCGGTTTTCATCCTACTTCAGGGCACTTCATTTCTGAACATTATGTCTTTCATGAAGGACAAGAAACCTATTCCTACTATGGCCCATTAAATAAAATAACCTTTAATGTTGGCTATCACAATGAGCATCATGATTTCCCGAATATCCCCGGGAGCAGATTACCAGAACTTAGGAAAGCTGCTCCTGAATTTTATAACAACTTGCACTCCTATAATTCTTGGGTTAAGGTTATTTTTGATTTTATTTTCAGGAAAGATGTTACTTTGTACTCTAGAACAAAGCGGAAATAAACAGTTATAAAAACAAAGGCGCACAATATCAAATTGTAACGCCGATGCTCTCTCTCAAAGATTGATTTCTGATCATAAAGTTAATGTGGTAGTTTACTTCGTAATGCCCCATAAGACAAAGCTCCCAACAAGGCGCTTCCTATAACAGCTAACATCACCCAATATCCATGTCCGAATAAAGTGTACATGGGTCCTGGGCAAGCGCCTGTCATGGCCCATCCCAAGCCGAATATAGTTCCGCCCAAAATGCTGGCAGTATACGTCTTGGGTTTATCACTAAAAGCAATAAGCTCTCCATCTATATTTTTCATTTGGGAGCGTTTTATCATCCAATGCATAATGGTACCCAGTACGACAGTCACGCCAATGATACCGTACATGTGGAAACTTTGGAAGCGAAACATCTCTTGAATACGAAACCAAGAAACGGCCTCTGATTTGGTCATCACAATACCGAAAAGGATACCTATAAATAAAAATCTGAGTAATTTCATGATGTTTGTTAAATTTTAAAGAGATAGA
>JAHDGC010000617.1:0-4621 GCA_020627865.1 Saprospiraceae bacterium
GACTTCGTAGTCATCCAATTCTGTATCAGCATACCTGAATCGGCAGCAGTCATTATTATTATCAAAAACGAGGAGTAAAATCTCCGGATCAAAACCGCCTGGTCCGGAAGCCGTAATAGTTACATTAGAACCGACGGCATCAAAAGTAAACCAGACATTATTGGTTCCTTCGGCAAGGGCACAATTAGCGACGTTAAAAGTTGCCCCGATATTATCAAAAGTGTTACAAGTACCATCAAGATCATTGATCGTAGTTGCATCAACACAAAGATCATTGGCAGGTTGGGCAAGGGCCACAGTTGTGCCTAAGATGCACAGCAGGCATACAAGAAAAAAAGGGTAAAACGTATTATTCATAGTTGGAGATTGTGCATATTAACAATAAATCACTCTGTCTCAAGATGGCATTCTAGGGGTACTTTGGATATATCCTGAGGCAAAGGGAATTATAAACTAATCATTCAATTAGCTTGGTGTTTGAGAAAGAAAAGTGGAATTAAGTAAATAAATCAAGATTCTCCTTATTGTGGTATACAAAGTTAAGTTTTGGACGGCGCAAAACAAAAAAATAATTGTAGTATTTTAGACTATTCAGAATAAATAGGAAGTAAAATGAGTGAATTGGAATAGATATATTATAAATAGATGAAATTAGAAATGAAATATGGCATCAAAAGGGAGTTTTTAGCCATATCATAGGTGATTTTTTACTATTATTTGAGATAATGAAATTTATTGTCGAGAGAACCTATAACATAATCCCACAGTTGTTCATAAGGGATAATTTCGATCTCTATACTATTGGTTTGTTTGGCAATTTCCAATGGACTGGAAAGGAGTTTTTCCTTGTACCTGCGGACTTTTCTCTCTACGGCCATTTTATTGAAATGAGCCTTGGGAATCTGGAGCAGCATTTTGATAAAGCAATTACTCCTTAAGGTGTCGTCGTTTCGTAGATACCTTGAGCAATACATGTTAAGGGATTCTACACGATCAATTACGTTATCATATTTTTTTTGCTGTAGTAGAAAAAGGATTTGGATAATGAGAATGTTGATATTGGCACCACGTTTGTCATTAGAAAATTTCGGGACTTCATTTACAAACTTGGATAACCTAAATTTTCGGAGTTGAAACTTCGGATTGGGTTTGATCTTGCCAATTTTAATAAAGAAATTGAGGTAAGCTTCGTTGGTTTTCCAAGTTTCGATAAGTTCTTGATACATAGAACCCAGGCGGGGGTGATTATAGGTGGCATGGAAGATTTCCTCGGCCTTGTTTAATTGGTTAGAATGCAGGCATATGATGAAGAAAGAGTGCTGTAAGGTAAACCAGTTATTGGTTCCTTTTTGGTCTTCAATTAACTTCAGTGCCTCCTCTACGGCCTCTCTGCCCTGTGTATACTCTTTAAGTTGCGTGCAGCAGAGCATCAAGTGTTGGTAAAGGAAAAGCAAGAAGGTTTTATTCTGGGTATGTGTTCTGGATTTTACGAATTCGATGGCCTCCTTGCAATGAATTTTAGCTTGAACATACTGATCCGTTTTTAAGGCATGAGTGACTTTTATTCGATAATGATCGAAGGTGAAGTTATAGGAATTAACTTCCCGACTCAACTCTTCTAGCTCCTTGAGGTATTGCTCTATATCACAATTTTCATAATCTAACATGAGCATGTTCTTATATTCTTCAGCCTTTAATTCCGCATTCAGTATTTTTGTATACTTCCTCGTGAGTTCATTATAAGTCATGAACTCCTTGCTATTTTTCAAAAATGCGACTTTACTTCTCAGTAGCCGGAGTAAATCGAGGGTGATTTGTGTAAATTCGTACTTCTGGGCAATGACCAGTGTTTTTTTTGCCAGTGCAACGGAAGGGCTTGAGGCTCCTCTGCCAGCCAGTACCCGGGTCGCAGCCCAATTTTTAGAACAGTTATAATAGGCTTTTTGATATTCGTTAAAAGCAGGTTTGTTTATATCGATGAAGAATATTGTATTAATTAATCTGTTCTGCAACCTAGATTTTAACTTATCATAGGCCATTTTTCCATTTCCTTCCGGGTACAAATTTTCTAAGGCATCTTCGTCCGTCAAAAATTTTTTATCACAAATACCATTATATAGGGCCAATAATTTTGATGATTTAGGCAGCCCCGTATTTAAGGTTTCTACGGCTTTAATCTTGTGTTTTGATAAAATAAGAACCAATTCTTTAAGATTTTCCATAGTGAAATTGTATGATTTTGGCTTAGTTTTTGTCTATAATTAGAGTGATTCTAATTTTGTAACTATCTGTATATCATCATAATATGATATTTAATATGCCTTAAATACATTTAAATAGCAGTCAGTAAATACTGATTTTTGTTAATTCATAAAACGAAGAACAATCGTAGTTTTATGTATCTAAAGGATAGGATGCTAGTTAAAATTAGGAATTTTTAACATAAGAATTTTTAATATTTTCCACGCTTTAATCAAATATACTTAAGTTATGGCTTATTTAATTGCAATCTTAATTTATTTTGGGATCATTGCTAGTCCAGCGGATGCTACTCAACAGGTTATTGATGAAAACCAACACCTGATTGATGAAAATAGCAGTTTATTAGAAGGTGACATCGTAATAGTTGATGACACCATTATTTGATTTAAACAAAAACAATTTATTGTACAATAAGATGTACAATATTTAAGATAAACTTTGGTATTTAACACGCACTCAGACACCGAGCTGCGGCAAATAAACTGATAGCTTTGGTGTCTTTTTTGAAATTTGAAGTAATACAAAGACCTTCCTGAAAAAAGGTCTTTGTCCTTACTTTCATGATAAAACACATACAATATCACTTGTCTCAATGCATGAACCAAAAAAGTTGGTTTGTGCATTTTTTTTGGTAGGTTGGTAACTTACGTTTACAAATGTAATACTTATTTTTAGAAATGCAAAACAAAATACTCCCGAAGCCCAGTATTTTCAGGTTTTCGCCCTATTAACACCTGATTTTAGGCAAAATCAAAGCCCTAAAATGTCAGATTTCTCAATTTCTAGGATCGCGGCCACGTGAGCATCCGCGATTTTTTGGCGAATTTCACCTTTAAGTAGCTCTATGCATTGATTTTTATTATTATAAAAGCCATTTTCTGTCAAAACAGCAGTCATGTTTGTCTTGCGCAAGACAAAAAACTGTTTTTCTGGTTGTGATTTGATATTCCTACTATTCCAGCCTGTCGCTTCAACGAGGTGTTTTTGAAAAATACCAGATAATATTCGTCCTTTTCTACTGCCGTGAAAGAACCAGGTTTCTATACCATGTATGTTTTGAGATGCCCATTTCCCGGGCAGGGCAGGGGCAGCATTGGAATGTATGGATAGAAATATTTTGGGAATGTCGGATCTTTTGTGATTTGCTCGCCTTACCCTTTCTTCAAGGAAATTATCTACATCTATTTCTGGAACGACATTGAAAAATTTTACACCGGCAGGTTCCAACTTATCAATAATCCTACGGACAATATCGCGATTAAATTCATATTCATAGAATCTTTCCCCCGAGTCCAGTTCTGGCGACCTTTTACCCGCAGTTTTTTTACCATGTCCATTATCTAAACACCAAAGGTAACGTGGTTTGTGGTTGGTTGCGGTCGGTGTTTCTGTCTGTTGACTCGTTGTTGAAGGCGCTTGTCCGGCATTTTCTGTCCCGGCTTCCACCTCGGTAGTGGCTTCGGCTCCTGCTGTGCTCGTGGTTGTTTCACCATGTTCTCGTGGTGGAATGCTTTCTGTTTCAGTCGTATGCTGGGTGTTGGTCTGACCTCCACTGTCGCCAGATGTAGCGTTTCCTGATGTTGGAGAATTATTATCAGGCATGCTATCATGTTCGTTGTAAATAATGATAGTAGTATCCGGGAGAATCTCGGAACCATCCTGTGGTAAATCTTCCGTCTCTTGGATTCGAGGGGGAGTTTGTTGCTTAACTACTTTTTTTTGCTTTGATCCGAAAAGGTTGCCAAAAAGATTACTGAGAAACTCGAAGAATTTTTTAAGCATTGTACCATTGGGTTTTTACTGAAAAACGGTTGTATTGTAATAAACAAGCCTACATTTTGTTGGCAGAAGTAAATATCCGGCTCCAATTAATGCCATTGGCAATGCTAGCATTCTTGGTTGAGAACCATATAAATAACGGTTTCCCTACAATATGGTCTTCGGGGACGAAGCCCCAAACCCTAGAATCTTCCGAATTATGGCGATTATCTCCCATCACCCAGTAATAATTCTGCTTGAATGTATAATTATTTACTGCCATATCATTAACAAGTATCTGGCCGTTTTTTACTTCCAGTTTATTCCCCTCATAATGATGAATGATTCTACGATATAATGCGATATTTTGAGGCGTAATTTCTACAGTGGCGCCTTTTTTAGGCACGTAAATTGGTCCAAAGTTGTCTACAGTCCAACCTGGGAAATTTTTAGAGTCTTGGGGGAACATATGATTAGCTTGCGGAGGGCGCATTGGGTAGTATTGCACGGAAATATCATTACCCATTCCTTTTATTTTTTCAACCTGATCTTTATTGAGGAAATAAATGCCCTGGCGCCTGTCTGATTCATAGAGGTTTAC
>JAHDGC010000617.1:4631-4876 GCA_020627865.1 Saprospiraceae bacterium
AACTGCATATTTGAAGGGTTTTCCGCAATTTTACCGTTAATGTAAACTTGATGATCCCGAATCTCCAAAGAATCCCCCGCAATTGCAATACACCGCTTTATATAATGATCTTTTTTATCAATAGGACGAGTCGTTAATGGAATTTTACCATTTTTAATCATCCTGTAATGCTTGGCATTCATACCATTTTTCCGATATCGGAAATCATTAACGCTCCAAGTTCTGCCCGGACAAACATATACACT
>JAHDGC010000618.1 GCA_020627865.1 Saprospiraceae bacterium
AAGACAAAGTATCCGGATCACCGCAAACATTCAGATGATCGGGTTGAGGAAAATTAAAATTGCCTTTTAAGGCTTCAATGGAAATAGTGGGACATTGTGCAGTAAGCGCATTGCAACAAAGGATGCACAATAATGCATTCATAGCTGAGATCCAATAGGATTTATGGGTATAGCACTTCAAAATGGGAACCATAAGAATTTATTGTAATTGTTGAACTCATAAAATATATACCGTAAGTGGTATGAGAGTGATTTGTTGTTACCTGCCTGACAAGTTCACGCAGGCAGGGTGATTAGTTCGCACATTCTTGGCCTTTGATTCTTAAATCCATTTTTACCTAGCTACCTTTAGGCACAGTCACACATTTAAATTCAAGATACAAATCACTTTTCTGTTTAAAATATAACACTACTTATCCACAACATTAAATATCAGAGAGTAGACAACAATCGCAATATTGCGAATGCAATCTTTTAGATCAATGACAATTAAAATGGAGTGATAAAGGTGGTTGTTATAGCTTTTCTAACTACATTAAATGTAAAGTACTTAACCTGCTCAAAGTTTCGTTTACGGAATGTATCAGAATTAATATGATTTAACTCTTAAAGTTTTCATTAGTTTCAATGCTTATATTCATTTCATATGGTTTCTATAAATTTTAACTACTGCTGTTTACAAATTGTAAACATTTTAACGATTAGCTATATGAAGGCCTCGGCTAAGGCATAATATGACAGTATGACGCCCAAATAAATAAAAGATGTAAAAAAGTCATCCTAAAAACATTAAAACGGACAATTTGACATATTTTTTTTTATTAATTTGCAATGGCATATGTATTGTGCTTTTATAATAAAAAACGAATATCATAATTCATTAAAAACGACAAGCGATGAATTTTAAAAATATGACCATTAAGGCACAGGAGGCCATTCAACGTTCGCAACAAATCGCGATGGGACATGGGCATCAGTCTATTGAGGTTGGACATTTGCTGAAAGGTATTTTTGAAGTAGACGAGAGCGTTTCTCCATTTGTTTTTAAGAAGTTGGGGGTCAACCTTAATATGGTAAAACAAACACTAGACAGCATTATACATTCTTACCCCAAAGTATCAGGGGGTGGGCAGCAGTTCTTGTCCAGAACCGTTAATGAATTATTCTTAAAAGCTGGCACTTATCTGAAAAAGATGGGTGACGAATTTGTTGCCATCGAGCATTTATTATTAGCCACGCTGGCCGCTAAGGATCATGTTGCACAAATGTTGAAGGATAGTGGGATGACAGAAAAAGATCTCCAAGCATCTATCAACGAATTGCGTAAAGGTCGTACCGTAAATTCTAACAGTGCTGAAAATAGTTATAATGCCCTAGGCAAATATGCCATTAATCTAAACGAAATGGCTCGGAATGGCAAACTCGATCCAGTTATTGGTCGAGAAGAGGAAATCAGGAGAGTGTTACATATTTTGGCTCGCCGAACAAAAAACAATCCAATTCTAATTGGAGAACCTGGCGTTGGAAAAACAGCCATTATAGAAGGCCTTGCCCATAGGATTATTAATCGCGACATTCCAGAGGATTTGCGGGATAAAGAAATCTATTCTTTGGATATGGGCGCACTGATTGCAGGGGCCAAATATCAGGGAGAATTTGAGGAGCGTCTTAAAGCAGTAATCAATGAGGTAATTTCTGCTGATGGTAAAATTTTCCTTTTCATTGATGAAATTCATACACTGGTTGGTGCAGGAAAAACGCAAGGTGCGATGGATGCTGCCAACATTCTGAAGCCGGCATTAGCTCGTGGCGACCTTCGTGCTATCGGAGCCACGACGTTGGATGAGTATCAGAAATATATGGAAACGGATAAAGCCCTAGAGCGTCGTTTTCAAAATGTTCTAGTCGATGAGCCTTCGGAAGAAGATAGTGTCTCCATTTTGCGTGGCTTGAAGGAACGGTATGAAACACATCATAAAATTAATATCAGGGATGAGGCCATTATTGCTGCCGTACAACTTTCCAGTCGGTATATCGGAGATCGGTTCTTACCGGATAAGGCTATTGATTTGATTGATGAAGCAGCCGCTCGGCTCCGGTTGGAAATGAATTCTATGCCGGAGGAACTGGATGAACTGGAAAGAAAGATTCGCCAGTTGGAAATTGAGCGGGAAGCCATGAAGCGAGAAAATGACGAGGAGAAAATTAATCGTCTCAACAAGGAGTTGGCGAACCTCAACGAAGAACGGCAGGCATTGCGGGCACGCTGGGAAGATGAGCGAGCACAGGTGCTTGGCGTGCAAAGGGCAAAAGAAGCATTGGAGCAACTCAAGCAAGAAAGTGCACGGGCAGAACGAGAGGGCAACTTTAGTCTAGCTGCCGAAATCCGCTATGGTAAAATTCCTGAAGAGCAAGCTAGGCTGGAAAATTTCCAACAACAACTTTCCGAAATGCAGGAAAACCGAAATCTTCTAGTCAAGGAAGAAGTCGATGCCGAAGATATTGCGCAGATTGTTTCTCGCTGGACAGGCGTCCCCGTAACCAGAATGTTACAAAGTGAACGAGAAAAACTAATTGAGTTGGAAGGCGAATTGGGTAAAAGAGTAATCGGCCAAAACGAAGCCCTCGAAGCTGTCGCCGACGCTATCCGCAGAAGCCGGACAGGGCTTGGGGATGAGCGTAGGCCTATCGGTAGTTTTTTATTCCTCGGCACGACAGGTGTTGGCAAAACAGAAACGGCCAAAGCCCTCGCCGAATTTTTATTCAATGATGAAGATTTGCTGACTCGGATTGACATGAGTGAGTATCAGGAAAAGCATACGGTTTCTAGATTGATTGGGGCACCTCCGGGCTACGTGGGTTTTGATGAAGGAGGTCAATTGACCGAAGCTGTTCGGAGAAAGCCCTACTCTGTCGTCTTGTTTGACGAAATAGAAAAAGCCCATCCGGATGTTTTCAACACATTGTTACAGGTTTTGGATGATGGGCACTTGACAGATTCTAAAGGAAGGTCGGTTAATTTCAAGAATACTATTATCATCATGACTTCTAACATTGGTTCTCATATTATTCAACAGAATTTTGAAGATCTGAATAAGGATAACCGCGAGGAAGTTGTGGGAAAAACGAAGGATATGGTTTTCGAGTTGTTGAAGCAATCGGTTCGCCCTGAGTTTTTGAATAGGATTGATGAGGTCATTATGTTCCAGCCGCTCACGGCTAGGGATATTCATAATATTGTCGGGCTGCAATTGAATCAATTGATTGCAAAGTTGGCTGGACAAAATATTCTGCTGAAAATTACACCTCAAGCTGTCAGGCAAATTTCTAGGGAAGGATATGATCCGCAGTTTGGTGCAAGGCCACTAAAGCGGGTGATTCAACGAAAGTTGCTAAACAAGATTTCGAAGGATATTTTGTTAAACAAAATTGTACCGGGGAAAGAAGTCGTACTGGATGCATTTAATGAGGCTTTGGTGCTTCGTTCGCCGTTGGATAAGGAAAAAGAGAGCATTAAGGTTAAATAATTTTTCATGAGATGGGCACCTCTGATTATTCGGAGGTGCTTTTTAACAAAACAAGTAAGATAGACATCGGCGATAACAACACGTGTTGATTTTTACAAAACAAATACGTATATTTGAGCAAAAAAGATCATGAATACGAAATTAACATTAACTATAGAAAAAGAAGTTATCGAAGTAGCAAAAGCATATGCAAAGGAAAAGGGTCAAAGCCTTTCGGAATTAGTTGAGAACTATTTTAAATTAATCACTCACGAAAGAAGGGAAATTAAAGAAGAAGATTTATCACCGAGAGTAAGAAAATTAAGGGGAATTATAAAAACAGATCAGGAGCTAGATTATAAAAAGATACTGGAAGAAGAATTATTGAAAAAATATGGCCTCTAAAATATTCGTAGATTCAGATATAGTTATAGATTTGTTTACCAACAGAATCCCATTTGCAGATGCGGCAAGTGAGTTATTTGAATTAAATGAACAGAAAAAGATAAAAATTTATCTTTCAACAGCAAGTATAAATAACATCTACTATATCGTTAGAAAATTTCTGGGTCATCAAAAAACCATAAAGGTGATTGAAGAGCTAGTTGAAATGACCGAAATTGTGGGGACAACAAAAAGTGAAATATTACAAGCCTTGAAAAATAACTTTAAAGACTTTGAAGATTCTATCCAATACTCGGTAGCAATGACTATAGACGGCATAAATGCAATACTCACCAGAAATGTAAAAGATTATAGTAAATCAAAAATTGCAGTCTTCACACCAGAAAATTATCTAAAAACAATAAAGGAAAATTAGGTTCAACTGTACCTTTTCCAAGATAAAATAGTCATAAGAAATAGTAGAACTTTACTCAAAAGACAGTATATTTGTTTAGAGCATATTAAAACAAGCTATTGAGCATTTCATCATACTTGGTGAATTTTTATTATTATAATTAAAATCAAAAAAATTATGGGCATTTTCGGTGACTTTAAAAAATTGCTTTTTGGAGCAAAAGCCATCACGAAATCTGCGGCAGAAAAAACGGTAGATGCAGGTAAAGAAGCAGGTGGAGAATTATTGCATAAAACGGGTGATGCATTGGAGAAGGCCAAGGACTCTGCGGGAGATTTAAGCGAAGCCTTCATGGACAAAGCCGGAGATTTGTTCGATACCGCCAAGGAAAAAGCAGGACCTATGGCAGAAGACATCATGGAAAAAACGAAAGATTTCGGGGAAAAGGTAATGGACAAGGGAAGTGAGTTTTTGAACAAGAAAAAAGATGCTTCGGATAATATTGGAGATGAAATCCTGGAGGCTAGTGCCCCAACGGTGGATAAGGTTAAGGGAGCAGCG
>JAHDGC010000619.1 GCA_020627865.1 Saprospiraceae bacterium
GACTTCCACGGTTGGCAAATGCAACCCAACGCGGTTTCCTTGCAATCTACCATTCAGGATGCCATGTCGCTGATCCTTAGGGAACAAATCAGCATTATGGGGTGTGGCAGAACCGATGCAGGGGTGCATGCTAGGGAATACTATTTTCACTTTGATTATGAAAAGCCCTTGCCGGAAAACTTTCATTTTAGCTTAAACAATGTTTTGCCACGAAGCATCTCCGTCGCTCGCCTGATCGAAGTAAAACCGGATGCCCATGCGCGATTTGATGCCGTTTATCGGAGCTATGAATATTACATCCATTTCAAAAAAGATCCTTTTCTGGATGGCCTTTCTACCTATTGGCCAAGAGCTAAAAACTTCGAACTGGAAACCCTACAAAATGCGGCCAACATCCTATTGAACTATAACGAATTCTTTCCCTTTTCCAAATCCAATACTGATGTGAAAACCATGCACTGTGTCCTGAAAAGGGTAAAGTGGCGGAAAGAACCCCGAACTGGGCAGCTGGTTTTTTACATTGCATCAGATCGTTTCCTCCGGGGCATGGTTCGCCTCATTGTGGGGATGTGCTTTAATATTGCCGAAGGCAAAGTCACCCCGACCCAAGTCCGCGATGCTTTAGAGGAACAAACCCGTCTTGGTCGCAGTTTCAGTGCGCCTCCCACTGGGCTATATTTGCATGAAGTTTGGTATACCTATATATAAGAGTCCTGTAGGGACGACATGTTATTGCCCTGTCTGCGTGGACTTGTCAGGCAGGCAGTCATAAAATGTCTGGAACGGTAGAAACAACAACCATTTCGTACCATTCCTATACGGTTTCCCAAATCGAGAAAGAAACACATTCAATTCCTGAAAATAGATCATTTCCCATATTCTTTTTTTGAAAAAAATGACAGAGTAAAAAAATAGAAATTTTTATATCGTTTTGTGACGGAGAGAAACGGTGTTTTTGTAAGTGGTTGATTAACAGATGTTTGGGTGATATTTTGATCGTTTTTACCTGAGTAAATGTAGAATTATAGGTAAAAAAAAATAATTTCTCTGTTTTTTTGGTATAAAATTTGAAACTTTCTAGTCAAACTGAAACGGCTTTTATTCCTTCCTCCAGAGCTGTTAAATTCCACTCCCGCTCCAACTCCCTTCCCTCGGACTAAACATTCATTTTCAAATTTTTGACAAATTACTATCCATGAGAGTTTCAGCTTTATTCGTTTTCCTAGCCACTTTGACCTGTTCTTTTATTTTAACAAACCAAAGTATAGCACAGCAGAATGATGAGATTATTGCATCCAGTAGTGTAATCAAAAATGACGAGATCAAAGACGTGAGAAGAACCGATTTGCCTAAAGTATACGATGATAATGCTATTGTTTTGTTGAACAATACCGTAATCTTTGACCCACTCGAAAATGATGTTATTAATGGAGACGTGATGGAACTTAGTGTGATTGAATCCCCGAAATATGGCACCGTTACCATTGATAAATACGATAGCTTTGTTTATAAACCTGCTAAAGAACTCTGCGAAGTGACAGATGAGTTTACTTACCTCGTGGCAAATGAATCTGGAGAATCTGTTGGGAAAATTGTCATCAATGTAATTTGTGAAGAGATTACTATTTTTAGCGGCTTTTCGCCAAACGAAGATGAAGTCAATGACTACTTTACCATTATCGGTATAGAGCGTTTTCCGAATAATACCCTGAGTGTTTTCAACCAATGGGGAGAGGAAGTTTACACCGCAGAGAATTATCAAAACGACTGGAACGGAGAAGTGAACGGCATGAAACTAGAGAAAGATATTTACTACTACGTATTCGATGATGGTAAAAATAACGTGTATAGCGGATACCTTCAATTGAACTAGTCGTAGAGACGAATTGCAATTCGTCTGAAGCAACAATGAATTGCAATTCGTCTAAAGCAACAATGAATTGCATTCGTCAGGTCTTAGAGAGGCCATCCCAAAATCAATCTTTTAAACCTAATTGTAACCTAAAGGCCAGCTAGACTGACCTTTAGGTTTTTGGTTTTGTATTATTTTATTCCCATTCATTACGCAATTCATTAAGCTGATTTTCAATATCATTCAATGGAGCCTTAGGGATTTCTTGAGAAGGATTTGTTTCGTTGAGAGAAGGGATATTTTCATGCAAGCGGATCAAATTTAAATGCTCCAAATCCTTTAATAGAGGAAGTACTTTTTTATCAATAATCTGGATAGTTATAGTATGCATAAATGATTATTTTATGACTCAAAGTTACCGGCTAGTGCTTTGTCAACAAAGTTTCTAACAAGAATGAGTCCTGTAGGAACGACATATCCTTGCCTGAGATGCAAATCTCTGGAACGTTTGCAGAGAAAAATTATTATTAAAAATTTAATTTGCAAAGCACTAGTCTCAAGCTAGCCGGTAACTTTGGATGGATTATTCTTTCAAAATCGTCTGCACGGATAACAAGCTGTTGTTGGGATCTTCAACCCGAAGAAAATAAAACCCATCCGGTAAATTTCTGGTATCAACAATCATACTATTGCCATATGTATCCAAGGTTTGCACAAGGGCTTCTGTCGCATCAAGAATCTTAATCGTATAATTGTCTGATAAGCCTTGAATTTCAAAAGTCTCTTCGGTAGGTTTTGCTGTTATGGTAATACCTGTTCCATCCAAATTGATATGGACTTCCGTGGAATTGATATGTTTTTGAACATCAAAATTATTGGAAGGCACACCCACAGTCAATATATCCAAATCATCATCCAAATCAATATCATCAATAGCCGAGCTGATCGCATATCCAGATATGTTTGAACGATATAAGATATCCGATTCCGTGAAAGTATTATCCCCAAGGTTTTCATAAATGGCAGACTGAAATCCGTTAAATGACCCCATTGGAATAGAGCCTATAATGAGTAGATCGGCATCTCCATCGTTGTCAAAATCTGCAAAGTCGGAGGTGCCCAAAGAAGAAGAATGAAAAGGCGTATTGGCAACTAAACTAAAATTGCCCGCACCGTCATTACTATAAAGACTGTTGTAAATAAAAACATCCTCATCGCCGTCACCGTCGGTATCGGCAACAGAAACCGTACCTGATGTTAGGTGGTCAAAAGCTGCTGAAACGGGGCTAAAGTTACCATTGCCATCATTTTTGTACAATGTAGTCAAATTGTTATTGTTGGCATCCCGTCCGGTAAGGATAACATCTTGGTCGCCATCATTTTCCATATCAATAAAAGCGATTGAGCTTGCGGCAACATCATTGAATGGGGAACCGACAGCCTCTGTAAATACACCGTATCCATTATTTAAATATAAGCTTATATGCACTTGCTCCGGATCGTTGGTATAGCCGGAGAGTAACAAATCGAGGTCATTATCATTATCCACATCTTCAAAAACAAAGTCTCCTGATGATTGTGTTTGGAAAGGCATGCTTGGCGACATGGTGAAATTGCCACTGCCATCATTCAGATAAAGGTCGGCATGGTCTGTAAGGGAGGAATACGTCCCGCCAGTAATAAACAGGTCGAGATCGCCATCCTTATCCACATCAACAAGACCCAGCTTCCCGAATCGAACACTCGGCAATGTGGTCGCTACTGCTGTAAAATTACCGTTTCCATCATTCCAGTATAAGGTGGTTTTGAGGCTAGGGTCTTCTCCTGATACAATGGCATCCGGATCGCCATCGCCATCAATATCTCCGAGGGTGATACATCCGTTATTCGCCGGAACGGAAAGGCCACCACCCAGTACGGCTTCATGCAAGCTGATGTTTTGTGCAGCTAAATTGAGGAAAGAAAAAGTGAGTACGAAAGAAAGAATTAAGGTTTTCATGTTACAGGTGATTTAGTTTGTGATTGGTTTTATGAAAAGGTTTAGGAATCATTATTCTTTTATACACCGGATACCGAATCCAAGTCGAACCGAATCATCAGAAAAAAGGATAGTGTCTTGATCAAAAAGCTGTACAACTTTTCTGGTTTGATTTGCTGCATCAACATCGGTCGTTGCCCAAGAACTAATGATTCCCCCTGCGGTGGCCGTACCGAAGACACTAGCATACCCGTTCGCTAATCCATTAAACCCGTAAATATCTGTTCCGTTGTCAGAACCAGAAACCCATCCAGAAGTTGATTTGAGTGCATTGCCCTCTTGGCCTGCTTGTCCATTACTGGCAATATAATTTTCCAACGCTATAAAATCTTGTTCCGTCGGTATCCGCCATCCTGCTGGAGCTAACTTGCCGGAAGAAATAGCCGCGTCATTATACAATGCGCCATAAAAATCAAAAGGCAGTGGGTCGGGATAAACGTTATTCAGATCATCAGTGTCAGCCCATTGATAATAGGGGAAGGTGCCACCGCTCCACCAATCGTCTCCAAACACCCATTCTGTTATAGGTTCTCCATCATTAAAGGTGGTCGTTTTTAAATTTTCAATCATCCATTCTTGTGAACCAATGGTGATGGTTTGATAAACATTGCCGTCAATATCCGTTACAGAACCTACTTTGATATTACCCGTTAAGGAAACCCAGATGACACCATTCCACCCCTCGAAGTCGGAACCTGTCCATCGAATGGTGCCGGGATCAGGCGTGGGGTCAATGTTTTGTGCAATTTGGATGGCGCTCTCCACTTCGAGTAATTCTTCATCTTGTCCCATGAGGTTCAAGTTGAATAGGGCGATGCTGATTACGAATAATAATAACTTTTTCATGATTGTGTATTTTTAAAATCGTTAAGAATTGAGTGTCGTGTAACAAAGTAAATATAATAGCGAGTCCTGTAGGGACGGCATATCCTTGCCCTGTCTGCGTGGCCTCGCCAGGCAGGCAGAAACGT
>JAHDGC010000620.1 GCA_020627865.1 Saprospiraceae bacterium
TCTAGGCCTGATTCAGCGATAGAGACAATCAGGTCAGCGTCCGGATAGATATTTTCGTACTTGAGCTGTCGATAATTTTTTTGTGTCATTGTTGACACCCCGAGTACTTTGGCCATAGCCGGATTTGGTATGGGCACGTCAGTTTCGGAGATCAAATCTAATCCCGTAATGTTAGACCTTGTTCCCGGCTTAAAAATAAGGTAAGTTGATCGCTCAGCGTGGGAAGTGGACTTTTGAAATAATTCAATGCGATCACTTCTGAAGATTACTTCGACATCATTATAAACCGCCTTAAACATATTAAAACGTCCAGGAATAATTTCCTGGGTGAAATACTCCGGAAGCTGAAGCATCAGTTTCTCTATGCTGGTATTTCTATCCAGATCAGGATCGTCTGAACTAAAAGCATAAGCAGCAGAGGAGGTAATACATAAAAAGCTTAATAGCAGGTATAAAGCTTTGAGATGAGATGCGGACATACCGCTCCCATGGTGTGTGGAAAATTGTCTAATCAGTCCCATAGTTAAATAGGTTAATATTACTATTCTATAGTTATTATTATATTTAGTCTGTATAAAGAGGAGATAACTGATCGGGGAGTCAACCCAACAGTATCAAATCCCAAGAGAACTTGATTCCTTCTTAATACCTACTTAATTTAGTCATTTAATGTTCCAAAAACGATGTCACATTTTCATTAAAATGCAACTTGAAATTAAAAAAAATTGCTATATTCCAAAATCGTATTAAAATGATGCAAAAACCAAGCCATCTTTCGACATAAACCATACCAATTTCAGTTAATTAATTCAAAAAAAATCAAGTCAGACAAACATATTGATAAAAATTACTTCTTAAATATAAGTAAATCAAACTTTTATATAAAAAAATCTTATGAAGCGCCAATCAAAACAACAAGAAATTTATTAAAAATAAATATACATCCCGAGACCCAAAACGCACTACACAAGCTCAACAATATCGTTAAATAATATATAAATTTTCAGCTCCAGACATAAAACATGATTTAAAAATTGTCACATTTTTCACAAAGCAATACTTATTTATTTTATATATCTCCCTTAAGATAAGGACACGAATAGCGAGGATAGTATACAAAAGATTTCTCTGGCAGAACACCTCTTTGTTCAATTAAATAAGACGATAGCATCAGAAGCATTTCTTTGCCATGAAAAGTTAATTTTACAATAACTCAAATTAGAGCATGTCCGGGTTTGCTAATTGAGTAAATTTTGATGATTGCCCTTTTTCCATTATCAATTAAAATTGAAAGCCTGCTCTCTTATCGATCAAAACACATAGCATCAATCTTATTGAATTTGCTGTAAAATGATATAGGTAGTTTTATGTTTTCTATGGAAAATGGTGTTAGAAAAATCTCTATTTCGAGATAACACAAACTTGTTATATAATAAAATTTCTTAAAAGTAGATTGTACGATAATGTTAACTCTCAACTGTTTGTTTTTTTCACAAAGGGGGATCTGCTGAAAAGAGTTATAAAGATGAATACAACATAAAAATGCTGTGTCCTACAAGATATATACAAATTTAGAGAAAAAAAAGATTATTTGGTAGAAAAAAGAAAGATATTTAACGAAGAAGTGAAAATTAAAAACATGACTACCTAACTATGTAGTCGAGTTCACCTACCGAGGCATGCAGACAAACCTGCCCGACTACACAGGTGGGGGGAAAACACAATACTTACTAATTGTAATTTGTAGCTTTATAAATACGGCCACTCTCCCCTAAAACAGTGTTAGGAAAGTGTTTTTGGGCTTCCTCTAGGAACAGGTTTGAGCTTTTATAGCGCACAGAAAAATGGCCTATAATGAGGCATTTAACATTTGCGAGCGTTGCCATTTCAGCCGCTTCCCTTGCCGTCGAGTGCATTGTTTTATCAGCTAGCTCTTTGTCTTCATGCAAAAAAGTAGACTCATGATAGAGTAAATCTACATTTTGTATGATAGGAATGATATCGGGTTTAAAAACCGTATCAGAACAATAAGCAAAAGAGCGAGGTGGTATCGGCGGGAGTGTTAACTCGGCATTCGGGATAAGCTTGTTATCTTTTGTCAAAAAATCAGCCCCATTTTTAATATCCTTAATTTTTTGGTAAGGAATTTCATATTGCTCAATGCAATCGGCCAGCATTTTGCGCGGCTTTTTCTTTTCTTTAAAAAGAAATCCGGTTGTAGAAATACGGTGTTTCAGGGGAATGGAAAAAACTTCAACGCAATTATCCTCAAAGATAAGCTGGTGGATATCCGTATCGACTACATGAAACCGGAGTTCAAAACTGAGAAAACTCTCGGACAACCGAAGTTGTGTCCGGATCATTTCTTCAAGCCCTGGCGGTGAGAAGATATCGATTCCGGCAGGTCTTTGTTCAAATAAACTAATACTAGTAATAAATCCGGCGAGACCAAAGACATGATCCCCATGAAGATGAGAAATGAAGATTTTGCTGATTTTGCTGCGCTTGATACCATTTTCCAGCATTCGGATTTGTGTGGCCTCTCCACAATCAATCAAATAAATATTTTTCTGGATGTTAAGTACTTGAGCAGAAGGAAAACGATCTTTTCCTGGAGAAGCGGAATGGCAGCCAAGAATGGTTAAGTCAAAACGCATGAAGCAGTGATTAGTTGTTACCTGCCTGACAAGTTCACGCAGGCAGGGTGATTAGTAAGCAATTTTTGGCTGCAGGTTACTAAATCTATTCCGTTGTAGCTTTTACGAAAGAATTTAGAGATACAAAATCACTTTTTTATCCGAGGATGCTATTCTCATGAAAGCACAATTAGTAATCTGCAAGCTTTTCTCTCGCCACCTATCTATAAGGTGAAATCTTGAAAATTACTAAAAGAACAAATAGGTTATGAAATAACCGATCCTTACATCAAGCATCATCAGAGTCCTTTTCTCCTTTCAGTTCTCTTTCCACCTCTTCCATGAGCACATAATCAATAGCCTCTGAGGCTGTAGGAATAATTTTCAAGACCCCATCAACACGTGAAATTTTAATAAGTTTCACCACATTTTCATGCACAATACCGGTAAGAATGAAAGACCCTGCATCTTTCCAAAGCCTATTACCTGTCAATATGGCACTTAACCCAGAAGAATCTACAAATTTGACAGCCGACAGGTCGAGTATCAAATTCGATACTCCTTCATTAACAAACATGACGAATTCAGACTTTAATGCAGGAGCAATTAAGGTGTTTAATTTTTCCTCCTCCAGCCTGAACAAGGCATATCGCTCATTTTTATCAACACTATATTTCATAAAATTAAATTTCTAAAGAATTTCACAAAAGTATCAATTAATCATTAATTAATGACATCTTCTGCTATAAAAAAATTGCGCACAGTTCCTGACTTCTATTCCGACTCATGTTGAATATAAGGGTTTTGATAATAAAATCGCCCCAATTAAAGCTAAAATCACCTATCGTAAAACCTAAAACCGGACAAGAACCATACAGCAGAGCAACATAAATACCTCTAAATTGCAACTTTTAAAAAAATTAAAAAAAAAACAGCACCTATTACATCAAAATTAAAAATATACATCATATCTTTATTAACAATAAAACGCAAAAGTTGAGTACTTTCAGGCAAACATATGATCTATTAAATCGTTATAACTCTATAAGAAAATTCAGAGATAAGTATTCATTATTTTTCCTGAACAGCATTGACATCATTAAAAAACAAAACCTTTAACAAAGGGAACAGCCTGCGGATTTGGCATAATTTTTTATATGGCACAATTTTTATGCTAAAAAAAATACTTAGTCATTAGATTGAAAAAGCATTTTTGAATACAATTCATCGAATTACTTGATATTAAATTTGCTTTAATTAAATTTATGCCTAATATTGTTAAAGAATTTTCCTTTCGGAATACATAATAAAGCATCTATCATGGACAGAAGATTTTCGCCAAAAGTCAAACAAGTTATTTCTAAAAGTCGCGATGAAGCAGTACGTTTGGGGCAGGACTTCATAGGTACAGAACATTTATTGCTGGGAATAATGAAAGAGCAAAAAGGGCTTGCCACAAAAGTTCTTAATTCTCTTGATGTTGATACTTTTGAATTAAAACAGACACTTGAAGAAAGTGTAAACAGTGGAATCACAAACAAGACCAGTATTAATGTAGGTCATTTACCACTGAATAAGCAGGCAGAAAAGGTACTTAAGGTAACTTTTCTCGAAGCCAAGACCCTTAAAAGTGATGAAATTTATCCGGAGCATTTAATGCTTTCCATATTGAAACACAAAGAGAACTTGGCTTGTAAAATTCTTAATCAATTCGATGTTGATTATGAAATTTACAAAGCAGAGCTGGAATTTGTGAAGCAAGAACAAAGCTTCGAACATCCTGATATTTATTCTCAAGCACCTTCCGAGTCTGAGGAAAACTTCGAGGAAGAAGAAAGTGCACGTTATCCACGTAAAGGAGCGTCCAAATCCAGAACCCCCGTTCTTGATAATTTCGGACGAGACATTACCAAGCTAGCGGAAGAGGATAAACTGGATCCGATTATCGGGCGGGAAAACGAAATCGAAAGGGTTTCCCAGATTCTCAGCCGGAGAAAGAAAAACAACCCGATTCTTATCGGAGAGCCGGGCGTTGGTAAGACGGCCATTGTCGAGGGGCTTGCCTTGCGCATTGTACAACGTAAGGTTTCTAGAACCTTATTTAACAAGCGTATTGTTATGCTTGATCTTGCGGCACTTGTTGCTGGTACGAAATATAGAGGTCAGTTTGAGGAACGGATGAAAGCCATTATGAATGAGCTGGAAAAATCGAGGGATGTTATT
>JAHDGC010000621.1 GCA_020627865.1 Saprospiraceae bacterium
GGCAAAATCGTAGAGCCGCGATGCATCGCGGCTTTACGATTTCATATAAATCATTATAATATAACAATTAAATTAATTCAAAACAAGCCGCAAGACCATACAAAAGCCCACCAAAATGAAATGTTTGCAGTATTTTTGTAGGCAAAATCATAAATTTAAAAAAAAAGCTGGCAAAAGTGTTAATAATTTTTGAGTTTTCAAAAAAAAAAATTACATTTGTTGTAGAGAAGTGTTATTTTGCCTAAAATTTAAAGTTTCCTTAACAAACTTCGATCCCATCAAATATCGGTTTGTAAGTATTCTAAAATATCTATGAGAAAACCTGAGTGATATAAAATCTAAACAATTTTATATCGTTAATCAAATTGTGTCAAAATTAAGTCAGATTAAAACTTGAGGAGCTACACCAGGGTTTACTAACACATAGATTTTGAATGCCCTTTTATGCCCATTTTTTAACATGTAAGAGATATTTTTTTCTAAATCCTCAAAAAGAGCAAGATGACTTTATACAAGACTATCTTTAAAGGACGATTTGAATTTGGTAGTCCCAAGAGTTTCGAGAAAGTGCTTAAAATGTACGAACACCGCGTTGAGAATTATTATCGTAATGATATTCTGCTCAACCAAGAAGAAATTTTCGATCACGAGAATGCCGCGCTTAATGTTCCACGTTTTATTTGCCAAAGCACACAAAAAAGTTGGAAGAATACCATCAGCCTACTGGAATATCTATCTGAATTCGCAGTAGCTGGTAGTCTAGTGGCTTGGATGACCGATAGTGGAAAAGTGCTCCACTACAAAATTATTGAACCACAAAGCGACCGTACTGCTGTCCAGAGTTTTATCAAGGGCAGAAAACTGGCCAATGAAGCCGGTAAGGAAGGTGAAGCCATGGCTGCACTGACCAAAGCCATCGAAAAGTACGAGCGTCATGCAATGGCGTATGAAAGACGTGGTCATGTGAACTTCCATCTTAAAAACTTCAAGGACGCACATTACGACTATTCTAAAAGCATAGACTTGGCTCCTGCCAATCCGGAGCCTTATTATGGTCGTGCTAACATATATATTCTCAATAAGAATTTGATGAAGGCCATAGAAGATCTCGAAATGACGATCAAGACTTCTATTCCGTTGGAGCCTATTTATTGGAAAGCCAGACTTAAGAAAGCAGAATGCCTCATTAACTCTAATATGAGTTCGGAAGCGGCTTTAGATCTTAAATTATTTACCAAAAGAAAATTTTTGGAAGATAATCCGAATTATGTCTGGCGGAAGTACGCTTTGCTCAAATATGGCAGAATTCTCGTTGAGGAAAAAGATTACCAAACGGCATTGGACATTCTGGATCAAGCCCTTAATGAAAAGCCCGGAAAGGGAAAGGTGAATGATGCGGATATTTTATATTATAGAGGTATTGCCAGAAAAGAATCTGGGAAACCCGGTTTTGTGAAAGATTGGAAAGAGTCCGCGAGAATGGGTTCTACGAAATCCTCTAAACTACTCGAAGCTAATACTAAATCATAGCTTAATTTGAACATTTTTAAAAGTGGTCATTAGTTTTTACTGGTGACCACTTTTTTTGTTAGTAACGGCGAAAAAATAAGATCCCATTTTCAGGTTAGTTATTTCGTTCTTAGACGAGGCGCAAAAAACGGAGTTATGCAGCGCATAATGAGTATTTTGGCAACGCTGTATAAGGGCAAAATAACAATATTAAATAGCGAAGTTATTCTTTCAACGTTACTTAGTTTGATTTTCGTATAAAAACCGTAGCTACGCAATGCATCGCGTAGCTACGGTTTTTACGTGTGCTTCGGAATACCTCTCTCTCATTTCACAACAGAAATATGCAACAAAGCCGATTTAAAACGTTATTATCAGGTGAACCCACATAATATTACAAAGATGATTCGAATTTGCCTTATCTTGATTATTGCTACCTGTTGCCAATTCATTTTTGCTCAAAACAGCAAGTACACCACCCGGAAGACTGCTCCCCCAAAAGCACTGAAATGCTACGATAAAGGGCGACAATATGGGCAAGAAGGGGAATATGACAAGGCGCTAAAACAATATGACAAAGCCCTCAGCATAGATGATACATTTGTGGATGCTTATATCCAGAAAGGATATATTTTTTATGATAAGGGTAATTATCCTCAGGCCGAAAACCTATTGCATCAGGTGACGACTATGGCTCCGGATTACAAAGCCAGAAACTTCTACTATTTGGCCATGACACAGCTCCGGCAAAGAAAACTGGAGGATGCAGCCAAAAATTTTGAATACTATCTCCATCTTGATGACAAAAGCAAGCAACTCAAGGAAAAAGCGGCCAAACATTTAGCCAATTGTAAATTTTCAATGAAGGCCATCAGAAATCCTGTTGATTTCAAACCCACGAAACTCGACAAAACGATCAATACCGAACACTCAGAGTACTTACCTTGTTTTACGGCAGATGGAGAAACCCTTATCTTCACCCGGCTATCAACTGATGAAGATTTCTATATGAGTAAAAAAGGGCCGAATGGCTGGGAGGAAAGCACCCCAATAGTGGCTATCAATACTCCTCATAATGAGGGGGCACAAAGTATCAGTGCAGATGGAAAATTGATGATTTTTACGGCCTGCAATCGGGAGGATGGATTGGGGAGTTGCGATTTGTACTTTTCAGAAGTAAAAAACGGCTCATGGAGCAAACCTACCAATATGGGTGCCCCCGTCAACTCCAGAGGTTGGGAGTCTCAACCGTCGCTTTCCGCTGATGGGAAAACGCTTTACTTTGCCAAAAATATTAATCCTCGGGAAAAAAATATTGACATCTATGTTTCCCAACGCCAAACGGATGGCAGTTGGGGCCAACCACAGAATTTGGGAAAACCGATCAATACCAAAGACAAAGATGAATCCCCCTTTATTCATCCGGATGGTCAAACCCTTTACTTCATGTCAAAGGGTCATCCCGGATTGGGTGGCCATGATTTATTCCTCTCCAGAAAACAAGCAGACCAAAGTTGGGGGGAACCCATCAACCTCGGCTACCCGATCAATACGGAAGGCAGTGAAGGCGCCCTCGTTGTGAGTCTAGATGGCAAAACAGCTTACTTCGCCAGTGATCGGGGAACAAAATCGGTGGGTACAGATGCATCTGTTTTTGATACTGGCAAACCAATCGGCCATACGGACATCTACACCTTTACCCTTACAGAAGCCGCTCGCCCCCAGCCTGTCACTTTCGTCAAAGCAAGGGTTTTTGATGCCGAGACAAAAGAACCTTTATCCGCAGAGGTTGAGTTCTTGGAACTAAACAATGGTAAAAAATTTGCCTCTAAGCAGACCGACTCAGATGGCGAATTTCTAATTTGCTTACCTATCGGGCAAAACTATTCCCTCAATGTTTCCAAGCCGGAATACCTCTTCCATTCTGAACATTTTGCATTGGCCGAAAACTTAACTACCGACGAAAGTTTCTTGTTAGAAATTGGCTTAAAACGCATTGCTACGGCCGTTGTAGCTGCACCGGAAAGCACCAAAGAAGCCGTTCCATACAAAGAAGGCGTTGCCATCGTTTTGAAAAATGTATTTTTTGATACGGGTTCTGCCGAATTGCGCTCGGAGTCCTATCCCGAGTTGTTACACCTCAAAGATTTATTAGAAAAGCATCCGACATTGCGAATCCGTATCAATGGACACACCGATAATGTCGGCAATGATGCGGATAATATGCGCCTTTCACAAAATCGGGCCAAAGCTGTTTATGACTTTTTGATAACCAAAGGAATCGTTGCCAACCGACTAGCCTATCAGGGTTTTGGGGAGACTTATCCTGTGGCGGATAATGCGACAGCGGACGGACGGCAGGAGAATCGGCGGACGGAGTTTGTGGTGTTGGGGAAATAGGATCTAATAATGCCTATCCCAAGTCTATTTCGATTTTTTTCAAAATTATTTTTTTGAGAACGTGACTATTTGCTCATATAAAGAGTTATATTTATACAAGTTAGATGATAGTTGATTTACACATTCATTTTATATGTAAAAACTATCCTAAAGTACATCATCTTAATTGATATTTTGATGTATAATAATCTATCCAAGCTACGGGTTTAGCTTTGAAAAATTTTGGTATGAAAACTTAGAACTGTTTTTTTAACAGCTCTCTTCCCTTGCAATTCAAGGAGGGAGAGACAAACTTCATACTTTAATTATGTCAAAATTAAATCACCTATTTAATTCAGACTCCCCATTGGAATCTGACGAATTATTATCCAGATTTCTCGAAATCTGTTATCGTGAATTATTCAAAGAAATTCATCTTATTGCCTGTAAATATTCAAGGGCAAATGCACTGGACATCACCCACGATGTTTTCTTAAAATTCTCGCAATTGCAATTGCAAAAATTGGTAAATCATCTGGATTACCTTGATCGTTATTTACTTACGATTGCAAAGAATTATGCTATAACTTATTGCAAAAAAATAAAAAGATATAGTGGCAATGATATTCCCGAATGTATATACGACAATCGAAAATCAATTGAAGCAAAGATTGATATATATACCTCATTAGAGTGCCTCACGCAAAGGCAACTTTTCGCAATCCAAAAGCAAATGGAAGGGTATAAAATTAAAGAAATTTCCAGCATGCTTAACTCACCTGAAGGAGCAGTAAAAAATCTGATCTTTCGTGGTAAAAAGAAAATCAAAAATCACTTTGATGATCTTGCATAAGATTGCATAAGTCAAAAATATTTTTCAAATAACCTTATCCGGCGGGGTTTAACAACAGAAATATAAAGCTATGAAATATCCAGAATCCTGTCCGTGTGGAGGGGTTTAACAACAAA
>JAHDGC010000622.1 GCA_020627865.1 Saprospiraceae bacterium
AAGGCTTTACCTTTACGGCAACACCATACTCGGGCAGTTGCGGCAATCCGGGTTCCATCTGGATCACGATAAATGGTGGCACGCCGGATTATGATATTACTTGGAATGGCGGCAGTGCTACAGCAACAGGTAATAGTTATGAAATCACGAATGTCCAAAGTGGTTCCTACGACATTACGATAACGGATGCGAATGGTTGTTCTTACACGCAAAGTGTCTCTGTGCTGAATACGGATGGTTTTACCTTTACGGCAACACCTTACTCGGGTAGTTGCGGTTCTACAGGTGCGATTTGGATCACCATAACTGGTGGTACCTCGGATTATGACATTAGTTGGAATGGTGGCAGCGCTACCGTTACGGCTAACAATTATGAAATCACAGATTTGTCTACTGGTTCCTATGATATTACAATCATAGATGCGAATGGTTGTTCTTACACGCAAAGTGCAACGATCAATAATACCAGTGATGTAAGCTTTACCGCAACGGCAAATTCAGGTAGTTGTGGAGATGCCGGCTCTATCTTGTTAAGTATGATTGGTGGATTGCCGGATTATACCATCAGTTGGAATGGTGGCACAGCAACGAGCAATACCAGTGATTATGAAATTACCAATGTTGCAACAGGTTCTTATGATGTTACCGTTACGGATGCTAATAATTGTTCTAGTATCGAAACAGTCAATATTTATAATGGTAACCCAATTAGTATAAATCTTGTTGCTCATGATGGTGCTTGTGGAGAAACAGGTTACATCAGTGTGGCAATTTTTGATGGTACGCCAGATTATACCATTACTTGGTCAGGCCCCGTAAATGGTTCACAAACTATCAATACGACAGGGTTTGATATTGCCAATTTACCTGCTGGAAATTATACCGTTGTGGTAACGGATGATAACAATTGTGCTGCGACATCAAGCGTGATTCTAGCTGGGAGTTCCAATCTAACTTTTAATACGATTCCGCAGCCGGGATCTTGTGGTGAAATTGGTTCCATTGATTTAATCTTTACAAATGGTACACCGGATTATACGGTTGCTTGGACAGGTTCCGGAATGGGCGTATTTTCTACTTCCGCGAGTACGGCAACAATAGATGATTTATCTAGCGGAAATTATGATATTACGGTAACGGATGCCAACGGTTGTACGGCTACAGCAGATGTTAATTTGGCCAATAGTGCCGATCTTGCTTTAACGGCTGTTGCCAATAGTGGTGCATGTGGTGCCTTAGGTAACATCGTGCTTACAATGACCGGTGTTGCTGATTATATGATTAGCTGGTCTGGTGCGGCTACTGGTTCCATAACTATACCTGTTGATAATTATGTGATCAATAATCTAAGTAATGGTACCTACACCGTTAATGTAACCGATGCCAATGGTTGTGTCGCTTCACAAACGGTTTCCATAAATAATGAGCCTAACCTTAGTTTTAATGCCAGCCCGCTTGCAGGAGTCTGCGGCAATTCTGGTACCATTGAAATTACACCAACTACAGGTACCCCGGGCTATAACTTAAGCTGGAGTGGGGTCTCTTCCGGTTCGGCAGATTTTACGGATTCCTACATGATTGAAGGCATGGGTTCCGGTACTTATTTTGTGACCCTTACCGATGCCAATGGATGCAGCACCATGCAAAGTGTTTCCTTGATGAACAATCCGCCGCTTTCTGTAGTCCTCACACCTGTAGGTGGAAGTTGTGGTGCAACGGGTTCCATAGAGGTTGGCATTGCCAATGGTGCGCCGGATTATGATATTAGCTGGACAGGCACCGATTCCGGTACGATGACCAGTACGATAAATAACAATATGATTTCGAATCTGGCTTCGGGTAGTTATACCGTTTATGTTACGGATGCCAGCGGCTGTTCCAGTTCCGAAACGGTTTACTTGGATAATGGTGCAGACTTGAACGCTTCCATAACCCCGATGAGTGGTGCTTGTGGCGAAGCGGGTTACATTGATATTACAATAAATAACGGCAGTCCGTCTTATAGTGTTAGCTGGACGGGAGCTGCTGTTGGAAATACGACAATTGACAACAATTCATTTACATTGCCTGATCTTGGCAGTGGAACTTACAATATCCAGATTGAGGACGCTAACGGTTGTGCTGTTACTCAAACGGTGGTTCTTTCGGGAAGTACTGGACTGGATTTGTCAGTTAATACAACAGATGGTACGTGCGGTGAAAGTGGATCAATTACACTTAGCGTCTCAGGGGGAAATCCAGGGTACATCATTAGCTGGACAGGAGCCATGAATGATATGGCTTCCAGCAATGACGGAAATTTTGTTTTAAACAATGCGGTTAGTGGGAATTATACCTTTACCGTGAGTGATGCCAATGGTTGTTCAACGACTACAAATGTAGCGTTAAATAATGGTAGCGCACTCGGTTTGGTGGTCACACCTACAAACGGCACTTGTGGACAAACAGGCTCCATTCTTATAGACATGAGTGGCAATGCTCCTTTCACCATCAGCTGGAATGGTCAGGAAAGCGGTTCATACAATAGCTCGGATGCGAGTTATATGATCCCTGACCTTTCCAGCGGCACTTACACCATCGAGGTAACGGATGCCGATAACTGTACGGCAACAGAAGTGGTTACATTGAATAACGAAATCATTATTACGGTAGCTTCAAATATTGCTAGTGCCGATTGTGATAATGGAGGTTCCGTAGGGTTAAATATTGCTGGCGGAACTGGCGGATATATGGTCACTTGGAGTGGGGCAGGCTCAGGTGTTATGAATAATAATACTGGAAATCTTACCATCCCGAATCTGATGCCGGGCACTTACAATATTCAGGTAACGGATGATAATAATTGTAGTGTAGATATTGTTGCAGATGTTGCGGATACTTGTTGTGATATGATGGTAGAGGTGACCACGATTGAGATGTTCTGTGGTATAGCGGGATCGCTTTGGTTTGAAGTTTCAAATGGTACAGGACCATTTGACTACAGTTGGACAGGCGATGATATCGGTTCTTCTACGACACAAGATACCGCGTATGATATTCATTACTTGAATCCAGGGTTTTATAGTGTTACAATTACGGATGCTAATGGTTGTACTTTCGTTTACGAGGGTGTCATTATCGAAGAGGTGCCAGAGCCGGTTGTTGACTTTACTTATGTGGCTGCTGGTTCGCTTGCTCTTAGTTTTAACAATATTTCTACAGAAGGAACATACGAGTGGGATTTTGGTGATGGCAATACGTCAACTGAAATCAATCCAACCCATACTTATACTGATGAAGGATCATACGAGGTTTGTTTGACGATGACCAATGAGTGTGGCACCTTTAGTGTTTGTTATAATGTTGAGGCGACTGTACCGCCAGATATTGTTATTGTTCGAGTAGAAGATGGTACGGGCATGTCTGGGAATACCATTAGTGTTCCGGTCAAATTGGAAAACTGTGATCTACTCGTTTCCCTGGCCGGATCATTGCAATCTATGGATGAATCCGTAGCGCAGATTGTGGGGATATCATCAGGGATGATTGATCCAGGGTATAATGCGGTGGATAGAACCTTTAATTACTTCGATACTGATGGTGTAGGAGAAAATGTAACGAGTGATGATAACCTGTTTTATGTAAATGTGTTGTTGCTTGGTGAAGCGGGAAGTTCCACTTATATTCAGGTCGTTAACGATCCGCTTTCTGTAGAAGTGGGTAGTATTGTTGATGGTACGCCAACAGCATTGCCGCATCTTTCTATCGAGGGAGAGGTGACTTGCATGGATGCCGGAATGGTGCAAGGTCAGATTATGACTTTCTGGGATGAAGGGGTGAATGATGCGGAAGTCTATGTCATGGGGGATGATTTTACGACGATGGAAATGACGGACATGAACGGATATTATATGATGCCACAAGTGCCGTTTGGATATGAGTATAATGTATTACCACAAAAGGATATTAACCCGGAAAATGGAATATCTACTTTCGGCCTATTCGTCGGGCAGCGTTTCATCTTGGGTATGGATCCTGTGGAGATTTGGTCTCCTTACCAGATCATTGCCGGAGATGCCAACTGTAACGGTTCCTTCACCACCTTGGATTTGTTTATCATTCAACAATTGATTATCGGAACGGCGACGGAATTCCCAAGTTGTCCATCATGGGTCTTTGTTGCTTCTGGCTACGACATGCCTGAGGACTTCAATTCCTACAATGTGTTCCCGTATGCAAATTGTGATACGATGATGATTATGCACGATACCATTTCCAATTTTGTTGGTGTAAAAGTTGGAGATATTCTAGGGCATGCGAACCCGATGAATTTTACTGGAGAAATTGTAGATGATCGGAGTAGGAATGATTTGATCTTGACGATACCGGATTATGCTTTGAAAGCAAATGAAGTGGTTGAAATTCCATTCACTGGAAAGAATTTTGCCGAAATGGTCAGTTACCAAATGGAGCTTGGTTTCGATGCGAGTCAATTGGCTTTCCAAGAATTTATAGCACCGGATGGGCAAGCCCTGAAGAGTGTCTTGGCCGGTACCCATATGACGGATGAAGGGCGCTTGCGTCTAAGTTGGTTTGATAAATCCGGCGAGAACTATACAGCGACCAATGACGAAACTTTGTTTACCCTAAGATTTGTAGCCAGACAGGATATTCCTTCCTTGAAAGGTTTGCTTACTGTTGTTTCTGAGAATATCCTTTCGGAAGCGCATAACGAAACCGGAGAGGCTTTGAATATTACCTTGGAGCATACCGCTGGACAAGCTTTGGCAACATCCGATGCATTGGGTTATCAATTGTATCAAAATAATCCGAATCCATTTAACGGAAATACCCTTGTTGGTTTTGATTTGCCAG
>JAHDGC010000623.1 GCA_020627865.1 Saprospiraceae bacterium
GCATGGGTAAGAACCTGCTTATTATTTTTACTCTTAGCACCTGCTAACGTTCTTTGAACCTCACAATTACAATTGTTAACAGGGCTAGTGCTATAAATATTCCCTGTAAATTCAATGCGTAAATTATCAGCTTTTGCATTTCTAAACCTACCATTTTCCCATTTATAATGTTTTAATTTAGAACTAATCTTTGTTCCTTTGTTATGGGTAGATGGAAATTGGTAGAATGTATGTTTAGCTTGTTTATGCCTGTAAGCAGCAGCATATGTTTTACCATCTGTACCCGTATAAGATCGCCAAATAAAACTATTTGCATTAGTAGATATAGACGAGTGATGAGTGGCTTCGTATAAACAACAACTCTCAGTAACATTTATTTCAAAATCTATCGGATAATCTTCACAATCAGGAACTTTAAACGTTAGCGCTAAAAAACCTTTGCTAGAGTTCGAGCATTGAAATGTGTGTGTCGCAACAGGACCGCTATATGTTTGTCCTCCAATAGTCCAAGTGTATGTATCTATATCCGTTAGCAAAGATTGCGGAAGATTATTTTTTAAAGCAGCACTAACCTGAAGTGGTGCGCCAGGTACCACTTGAACATGAACAGGGCTACCTGCTAATACTGTTTTATTTATATCACATCTAGTATATGCAAATGTTTGCTTAGTACATGAGTAAACATTAGAGCCATTAGAAACTTTTAGTACTATACTTACATTTCCTGTTGCTGTTGGTGTGAAATTTGCACTTGGGCCTTGTGCTGTTTGGCCTCCAAATTGCCAACTATAAGTAAAAGATGGATTCTGGTTATTTACGGCTACGTTAACAACGCCAGTAGTATAATTATGCGTAATCGTAAAATCTGAATTTGAATCGCAATTAGTAGAATTATTGCCTGTTCCAAATGTTCCTCCCGAATTTCCTCCTCCTTGTGGAGGGAAGGCACATATAATATGATTCAAATTTTGCTCTGTAAATCTTGAGCTAGTAAAAACATTGGATGATATTTGTTTCTGAAGATTCTGGTCATCAACTTCTTTTAATGGAAGTTTTTCTAATTTTTCTAGAGCCTGCTCATCCCCACGAATGATAACATATTCTCTTCCATATCCTTTACTATAAATAACGGCATCTCCTATCTTAAGCATTCCTTTTTCATTAAGCAGGGTTGCCAATATTATATCATCGGTAGTATAAGCCGGAATATTTTTAGGCTCTTTGCCAGCTTTTTCAAGATAATCGAATTCTAATTTATCAACATGCCTTCTCATGGATTTGTATGGATACTTTTTCTCAAACTCTGCAAGAACCGGATAATAATCAAAAGGCCATTTATCGTAAATATTTGTATCTGTTTTCTCCTTGTCTAAAAAGTCCTCATATTTTTTTTTGAGTTCATTGTAAACCTGATGGTAATGTTCTTCATTATAAAAAACGAGCATTCCATTGTGTGTTGTAGTTTTATAATAATACTCCTCACTTTGAGTTTCTTCTTTAGAATCTTGGGGGGGATTTTTTATAAATCCACAACTGTTTAATAAGATTAATGTGAAGCACAAGATTATTGTACGGAAGTTACTTTTTTTAATTGTTGCTTTTGTCATGATTGAATTTGAAATAGAATTTTGTTAGTTAATTAATTTAATGACTGTTCAAGTTTCTTGCTTCGTTTATATTTTTTCATCTCAACTTTCTTATTTTGTTGTTAAACCTGCTACTTCTGCTGCCCTTTCTTCCAAATCCCACCACAAATATCCCCCAATTCCACATGCCCCACAAAGACAAAATCCCAAGGTTGTAAGCCCAAAAACACTGATTTTATAAAAACAATCCTTAATATAAGTCATTGATAATATGATTCTTATATAAGATTCGTATATTTGAATTTGTAAGGCCATTTTGAACCATAAAAGATTGTTTTTGTCTTTCTTTTTTGTAATTTAAAGCAAGAAGAAATTGTGTGATGGTAACCCTGCCTGCGTGGTTGCAGAAACAGGCAAGCGCATTGGGGATGTAGGGGATGCGAAGGCAAAATTTTTCTTTGCTTTACAATGAAATAATGTAGAATCACTATCAGACTTCATGCAAAACTCCAAGCTCATCAAAATCCTAAGACTGCTATCCGAAGAAGAAATGCGACAGTTGAAAAAACTGGTGCAATCTCCCTGCTATACCTCCAACACAAACTTGCTAAAGCTATACGGTGTGTTGCTGAAAGCCCATCCCGAATTTGAGCGGGGCATGGAAAAGGAAAAAATTTTTAAAAAGATTTTTCCCAAACATGAATTTTCTGACAGTAAATGGCGAAACCTCACGAAAGACATGACGCAGCTCGTCGAGCAATTTTTAATCAAAAAAGAGCTGGAGAAAGATGGGATTCAAAAAAGAAAACTATTGCTCAAAATTCTTGGCGAAAGAAGGAATGCTGAATTGTTTGGAAAGGAAGAAAATAAAATAACGAAAACATTGAAAGAAGATGCTTTTCGGGATCATATTTACTTCCGAGATTTGCTTGATGTAAATGGTTTGCGCTTGGATCATATCGAAAGCCAAAATATAAGATTGCGAGCAGAGCAACTACAAGATCGTTTGCACTTACTTGAAATGTATTATCAAGTTTCCAAAACAAAAATAGAAATGGAGCTGACGAGCTTTTCCAGAATTATCAAGCTGGAAGAACGATCATCCACACCGATGGCGAAAAATTTAATGCTTGATATTTGTAACAAAGCGCAGGCATTATATGCAGAGGATGACTTGGTGACTTTTGAGGAACTGAAAAGTTTGTTTTTTGAAAATCTGTCTTCCTTGAGAAAATCTATGCAGCAAGCGATTTTGACCTTGCTGATTAATTTCGTGATTAGGAAAATGAAAGAAGATGACCTTAAATTTAACCAACTTGCATTTGAATTATACAAAGAAGGGATTGAAAAAGAAATCCTTTTTGAAGCGCAGAAAATGACAGGTACGGGATTCATGAATATTGTGGTAGCGAGTGCCAAGTCAAGAGCATTTGAGTGGACGTATAATTTTATAGAACAATTTAGTCCGTATCTGGATCAGGAAATAGCAGAGGATGTGGAGGCCCTAAGCAGGAGCTACTTGTTGTTTCAGGAACAGAAATTTGAAGCCGCCATTCAGTTAATAAACCAGAATAATTTTAAGCATGGCTTATATAAGCAGAGTGCAAAAATCCATAGCCTTCGTTGTTATTTTGAATTGTTTTTGAAAGATCATAGTTATTTTGATTTACTGGAATCAACGAGAGCTAACTTCGAGCGGGCGCTTTATAGAGATGAACAAATTCTAAAAGAGAATAAGGAAGGCATGTTGAACTTTTCCGCTTTTTTAAGAATACTAGCTTCAGAAAAATTGAAAGGCAATTTAGATCAAGCAACAAAAAACCGTCTTTTGAATTTGTTGGAAACATATAAAACCATATATTCTCGTTCTTGGTTAAAGGGGAAAATTGAAATATGAAAGTTGGGGTTTTAATCTGGGTGACAGCTTTAAGCTGTCACCCAGATTAAAAAAGAGAAGCCAATATTGACTCCTCCTTTTGTTTGAAAAATCTACTATTCTGCTATCCAAAATACTGTCCACCATCTTCTGATGACTTGTAACATCATACTTTCATTTTTTTTGTCCTGTACCGTACCTTCATCTAGTGTCGATCTGTGCATGATAACATCTTCGATAAAAATTTCTGTTCTCGTTGTTGTAGCGACAGAATCTTGAGGTGCTTGTGCATAGACAACGTTCCCCAATTGCATAGCTATCGCTATCATTAAAATTGTCTTTTTCATGATTGTTTTTTTTGGCCACCTTGTAAGTTATTGGGTTGGCTATTGATAAAATGTTGTTAATCAGCTTTGCAAAGACTGTTTGCTATTAGATAGGAGCGGAAAAGAAATCTTACCTTGGGAAGGTGATTTTTTTTATTTTTTATTAAAAAAAAACCGTAGGGACGCGATGCATTGCGTCCCCTACGGTTTTTGTTCGGTATACCCCGAACATTGTGTAACATCAAAAATTTAGCCGCCCAAATGCTTCCGCCACAAAAAAACCAACATCCCCAAAAACATCACACCACCAAAAAAGAAAAGCAGCGATTGAATTTGATTGGATTTATAAGCATCCGTTTCCTGCCCGATGAAAACAAGCCCCGCCCAATAATAAGGTAATTTCTGGGCATCATTTTTTGTCGTATTAAGATATGCTCGTTTCGCTTGGCTCAATGCTTCGACCTGACCTTGTCCCTTGTTTAGGAAATTTTTATAGAAGCTCGCCAACAATTCCGAAGTGCTTTTTTCATTGATTTTCCACAAACCTGCAACCAAACTTTTTGCACCAGCATAGGTAAACCCTCTCGCGAAACTCATTACCCCTTCTCCTTTTTCGTAGTGACCAATATTGGTTTGGCAAGCCGATAAAACGGCAAGATCGGCCTGTAGTTCCATTGCATAGAGTTCAGGTAATAGTAAGCTGCTGTCTATAAATGCAATGTGGGGCGGAAGGCCAGAAGTATCGTAAACGGCATGTGTGGAAAGATGCAGCAAGCTATACTGGGGGGCTTGTTGCCTGAAAGTAGCTAAGCGAGCCTGGTTGTTTTTTTTGTTTGTAATTTCAATGTTATTAATACTTTGAATTTCGTTTAAACTAAATTGGAGCGGAGCGTAACCGCCTTCTCCATTTTGAAACTCCGGAGCCATGGCCAACATCTTTTTTGCAGCTTTTTCTTTACGATTTTGCAAGACAGCCTGCTCGTTTCTAAAATATAAATCGGCAGAATAAGCATAACCAATATTCATATCCCTGACAAGGTATGGCGCATCCCAAATGTTGTAGTTG
>JAHDGC010000624.1 GCA_020627865.1 Saprospiraceae bacterium
ATGTTTAGCCTTGTGGGGCGATACCCCGTACCCTTTGGGTCGGGGTAGTTCATTATTTTCAATATTCTTTATAATGGCATCCATGATGAAATTTACGGTTGGTTTTGTCGGAGCGTCTATTACCACAAATGGCGCATCATAAATATTGTTGAACAAAACACCATTGCAGGCAATATCTTCCTGATGTTTTATGATGCAAAAAAAGTCGGTGTGAAAGTAGATGACAAAGCCCTTGGTTTTTGTCTTTTCCTTAAACATAAACGGTTGGTAAGGGGAAAAAGAAAACCAATAATCTTTTTCATAAGGGTAGCTGTTGAAATCGGCAATAGTTTCCCCGCTCCCTTCATGGATAAAGACCAATGAAAAATAATTCAGTCGTTGAATATGATCAAAATGATGGATGTTGTCAAATTCAAATATTTTAAAGGCCAGCTCGCCAGTTTGTTTATTGACTAATGTATGAATATTGTTATTTTTCATGATCTTAATTTTGGCTTGCAGTTTGTTTTATCCAAATTATGTACTTATCAAGCTTTATATTATACTGCAATAATAACAAAAAAGACGCAATGCATTCCAATTAATATTCATGTCATCAAATGCATCACGTCTAAATTTTATAAACCACTAGCAAGGCCCCACTCAAGTTAAGGTATCCCTGCAATACTGCGGGGGAGTTGCCCATTGTTTTCATAAGATTAGGAACCGTGCCCAATTTATTTTGAATACCATCAAATAATTCTTTTGATTTACCAGTCGTTGTTTCAGGATTTAATGCTTTTAAACGCGTCATTTCTTATGATTTTATTTTCTTTGTCAATATTGACACTGCAAAGATGGGGCAATTTTGAATCGTATAGAATGGAGCGTTTACGCTAATAAATGGACAATTTGCCCGCCTTCATTTTAGGTTGTTGTAATACGCTGTAGCAATAAATTTTTCAATCATTAAATTTTATTGGTCTCAAAGTAAGGTGTAAAACCTCCCACTTTAGTGGGAAGAATTTCATTTTATACTTTAAACGGGATAAAAAAGTGATTTTCCAATTCATTCAATTTGTGAAAAAATCAACCACACAGTCGTGGCTTTAAGGATCAAGAGCCAAGAAAGTGCGAACTAATCACAAACAACTAATCACTTTTTTACACCGCTTGCGGTATAGATTGCTTGTGAGCTAGCTCTCCTTGGGGATTTGTAGGGTCTCATTAACTCGTAGTAGGGGCAGTCCCATAAAGTCGTAGTAGCGTGTATATAATTGAACTCCGAAAATGGAATTACCCCAAGTTATCGTTTGGAGCCGGTGCTACGCACCTAGCATTTACGGGGAATGACTTTTTTACAAACGGTTCCGCTCCTCTAGAGCTATCAAACCTGATTCTTGCGGCAGAGGTTCAGAGAACCGATTCCGTTTGTAGTTCCAGAAAATGAACAAAATTATATGAGGTACGTAGTACCGACACCGTTAAAGCATTCATTTCGCCGTCCTGATAATACGACTTTATGAGACAGGGGTACCACGAGTTAATGAGATTCTACAGGGATTAAGGGGGAGCGAAAGTCAAAATCACTTTCTAGCGAAAAAAAAACTTTCCTCCAAAAATGCTACATTTCAAAACATTTTACTATTTTTGAATTTCTTATAGGAATTTTTTTAATAAATAATTGTCATATTCCTAGCCCTTGTAAACAGATAACACACAAATACAAATTTTCAGGTTGTCAGGTAGGTAATAACCATCAACAACTTACGAATAACTAATAATTATGCTGTTAGTAGATACGCATGCACATCTATACCTTCCACAATTCGATGAAGATCAGGATGACATGATGCAGCGGGCTTTTGACAAAGGAATCAAGCAGATCTTCCTTCCCAATATAGACAGTAGTTCCATTGAGGCGATGCTGGCATTTGAGGCCAAATATCCCGATCATTGCTATGCCATGATGGGCTTGCATCCTTGTTCCGTTAAAGAAAATTACAAAGAAGAACTAGCCATTGTAAAAGAGTGGTTAGACAGGAGATCCTTTTGTGCCGTTGGCGAAATTGGGATGGATTTGTATTGGGACAAAACCTTTATCGAGGAGCAAAAAGAAGCTTTTAAAATACAGATAGCTTGGGCAAAGGAAAAGAATATTCCTTTCGTAATCCATTCCCGTGAGGCAACCGAAGAAATTCTAACTATTCTAGAAACCATAAACGATCCGGAGCTTCGGGGCATTTTTCATTGCTTTGGCGGCACCGTCGAACAAGCAGAACGCATCATTGCCTTGGGCTTCTACTTGGGCATTGGTGGTGTGTTGACTTTCAAGAAAGCGGGACTGGATAAGGTTTTGGAATCCGTATCGCTAGAGCATATCGTTTTGGAAACAGATTCGCCCTATCTCGCACCGACCCCTTTCCGGGGAAAAAGAAATGAATCGGCTTACATGCACCATGTTGCTACCAAACTTGCATCTGTTAAGATGAAAAGTATAGCGGAAGTTGCTGAGATCACGAGCCGGAATGCTTTCGAGGTTTTTGGTCGTCCGGTAGGCAGTCTGTATAAATTAAAGACCATTACGGAAGAAAAAATGTAAAATTGACGTATTTTGCAGCAGCAAATAGGAGACAATAGTAAAGTTGTGCGGAAGTATTTCAGGTTACAGTGCCTTTTTTTTATTATGCAACCGCTTGATTATCAATTTTTCACTTTTTTTCGCTTAGAAATGCATTAAATTTTGTCATAATGGATTTCTTGTTGAAAAAATTTTGTTTTCTAATATTTATTTGCAATTTTTGTGACTGACTTGGGTTTTTAGTGAAAGAGTCAAAATAAGTTGAATCGGCTAAATAATCATATTCGTAAGTATATGCTTTCTACTTTGGCCTTTTTACTTTTTACTTTTTTACTTCGTATTTCCCAGTTTTTTGTTTAAACAAACAGATCATCAGTCATCTAACTAAAATAAATTTAAATATACTTAGAAGGGGATAAACCTGTAGCGTGACCCTGTCTGCGTGACTTGTCAGGCAGGCTGCTAGGGATGTACAGGATCAAGTGGTTTTTTACGCTGCTTGTGATATAATCGGAGAGTTGGCCGAGTGGCTTAAGGCGCACGCTTGGAAAGCGTGTATACTCCAAAAGGGTATCAAGGGTTCGAATCCCTTACTCTCCGCCATATATTTTTGCATGTTTTACGGCATGTATAAATGTAGTGTCGCTATTGCTGATAGTTACACATTCAGTAGTTTAGGTTCGTAAGTTTTTGATTGTTGTATATATGCCTTATTTTAAGGGACTAAAGCACTGATCACTAATCAGCTAACCACTACCTAATTTTTACACTAAAAACTTTCAACAAACAATCGTAAAACCTTTTTGATTATGCGGAAATTATTAGCATTCTCACTCGTTCTGTTCGTCGCTTTTACCAGTGGTGCAGTAGACCTAATGGCTCAGGGTGCAATCGAAGATCGTACTGGATTTCAAGTCTTGAAGCAGTACTTCATTCAAGGAGACTGGCGGTTTATGAGTTTCGTTTTAATTTGCCTTATCCTTGGATTGGCATTCTGTATTGAGCGGATCATTACTTTGAATATCGCCACGACCAATACAGATAAATTATTGGCTCGTATTGATGACAGCCTAAAATCAGGCGATGTAAATGGCGCCATGGAAGTCTGTAAATCTACACCTGGCCCAACTGCCAGCATTCTTTACGAAGGCTTGCGTAATGCAGACAAAGGCCCAGACGCTGTAGAGAAAGCCATTGTTTCTTATGGTAGTGTTCAAATGGGACTACTAGAAAGAGGATTGGTTTGGATCTCTCTCTTTATTGCCATTGCCCCGATGCTCGGGTTTATGGGAACGGTAATCGGTATGATTCAGGCATTTGATAGAATTGAAGCTGTCGGTGACCTTTCTCCTTCTGTCGTTGCCGGTGGTATTAAAGTAGCCCTTTTGACAACAGTATTCGGTCTTATCGTTGCGATTATTCTTCAGATTTTTTACAATTACATCATCTCTAAAATTGATGGTATTGTAAATCGCATGGAAGATGCTTCTATTGCAGTAGTAGATGTGATGGCTAGAAATAATGTTTTTAAATAACCAGGCTGAAAAATAATCAGGCTTTAAAGGTTCGATGTATTCTTGTTGTTGTGATGCATAAAGTTTTTCTTTGGCAAGCAACTCGATAACATGGATGAATTCATTCTATGGGTTAGTCAATAGTGCAAAAATCATTAGTTAACTAATCACTACCCACAAGCCTTTTTACTTTTTACTTTAATACATCATAACAGTATGCAAAACGTATTTAAATTTTTAATATCAAAAGGTGTTGCGGCTGCTTTCGGTCTTGGTTTGCTTATCACGATCTTGTTTCTGGTTTTTGTCATGGGCGGTATTGATGATTTTAATGCCTTGGGCAAGGAAGCTCAATATGACAGTGGTATCTTTGATTTCGGATTAAGAGCCGCTATCGGTTTGGCTGTCCTATGTGCAATTGCGATGTTACTTTTCGGTATTATGCAAGTTGCATCAGATTTTAAAGGTTCCTTGAAGGGGATCATTGGCTTTATCGCAATTCTAGCTATTTTCTTCATCGCCAGATCTATGGCGGGAGCAGATACTGGATATTTAGCCGAAGTAGTAGACAAGTTTAATATTACAGATACTCAAAGTGCCTTGATTAGTGGGGCTATTACCACTTCCTTGGCCATGTTGGGACTCGCAGTGTTGGCACTTGTCGGTACCTCAATTCGTAACTTCTTTAACTAATTCGATCATGGGAAAAAGTAGCACGAGAGATAGAATCTCCAACGAAATCAATGCCGGCTCTATGGCCGATATCGCATTCC